>NZ_CP096034.1:4500000-4690333 GCF_023115465.1 Gottfriedia acidiceleris
TTTCATCGCCTTAGTTTGCGCTGAACCACCAACACGTGATACAGAAAGACCTGCATTAATCGCTGGACGTACGCCAGAGAAGAATAAGTCAGACTGTAAGAAGATTTGTCCGTCAGTAATCGAGATTACGTTTGTTGGAATATAAGCTGAGATATCACCAGCTTGTGTTTCAATGAATGGTAATGCAGTTAATGAACCGCCACCTAACTCATCATTTAACTTAGCTGCACGCTCTAATAAGCGAGAGTGTAAGTAGAATACATCCCCTGGATATGCTTCACGACCTGGAGGACGTTTTAATAATAGTGAAAGCTCACGGTAAGCTACCGCTTGTTTTGATAAATCATCGTATACTACTAATACGTGTTTACCATTGTACATAAACTCTTCACCCATTGTTACACCAGCGAAAGGAGCTAAATATAACATTGGAGCTGGAGATGAAGCAGGTGCAGTTACAACGATTGTGTAATCTAATGCGCCATGCTTACGTAAAGTTTCAACAAGTCCACGAACTGTTGATTCTTTTTGACCAATTGCAACATAGATACAGATCATGTTTTGGTCAGCTTGGTTAAGGATTGTATCGATTGCTACAGCTGTTTTACCAGTTTGACGGTCACCGATGATTAACTCACGTTGTCCACGTCCGATTGGTACAAGAGCGTCGATCGCTTTGATACCTGTTTGTAATGGCTCATGTACTGATTTACGTGCCATTACGCCTGGAGCAGCGTTTTCAATTGGACGAGATTTAGTTGTTTCGATTGGGCCTAATCCATCAACTGGTAGACCTAATGAGTTTACTACACGTCCTACTAATGCTTCACCAACTGGAACTTGCATGATGCGTCCAGTACGACGAACTTCGTCGCCTTCTTTAATGCCTGTGTAAGGTCCTAAGATGATAATACCTACGTTGTTTTCTTCTAAGTTTTGTGCTAGTCCCATAACGCCGTTAGAGAACTCAACTAGCTCTCCAGACATACATTGGTCAAGACCATGAGCACGAGCGATACCGTCACCAACTTGGATAACTGTACCAACATCACTAACTTCTATTTCAGTTTGGTAATTTTCGATTTGCTTTTTAATCAGCGCACTGATTTCTTCAGCTTTGATGCTCATGCATTTCACCCCTATCTACAAACTATTTTGCGATTAATTCACGTTCAATTCGAACAAGTTTATTTTTTAAACTGCCGTCAAAAATACGGTTTCCTACACGAACTTTATAACCACCGATTAAAGATGGATCAATTTCGTTTTTCAAACGTATTGAGTTTTTACCTAATTTAGAAGCGAATAACGCTCCAATTTTATCTAGTTCTTCCGAAGACATTGCCGTTACAGAGTAAACTGTTGCATCTGCAATATTACGAGTTTCATTCGCAATTTTTACATATTCAGTTACTAAGTTAGAAATAGTGCTCATTCGCCCACGATCAACTAATAAGCATACTAGATTTAATACCGTTTCAGAGATTGAAGCAAACGTGTCATTTAAGACAGACTTTTTGCTTTCTTTTGTGATACCAGGGTGTTGTAAAAACTTATTTAATTCTAAGTTTCCTACATACTCCTTTTTCACTACTTGTAAGTCATGTTCAACAGTTTCTACTAAATTTTGTTCAGTTGCTAATTCAAAAAGAGCGTTTGCGTAGCGTTTTGCAACTAATTCGTTACTCATTTAGCTTCGCCTACTTCTTTAAGATATTGATCAAAAATAGCAGATTGGTCTTCAGACTTCACTTCTTTTTCAAGTACTTTAGAAGCAATTAATACAGATAATGAAGCAACTTGTTGTTGAACTGATTGTACTGCAAGCTCTTTCTCACGAGTAATTTCACGTTTAGCGCTTTCTTTCAAGTTTTCAGCTTCTGCTTTTGCTGCGGCAACGATTTCTTCACGTTGTACATCAGCTTGCTTTCTAGCTTTCTCAAGAAGCTCACGAGCTTCAGTTCGAGCAGCAACTAACTCTTGCTTTTGCTCTTCAACTAGTTTCATTGCATCAGCGTTGTTTTTCTCAGCTGAATCTAATTGATTAGCGATGTGATCTTCACGTTGTTTCATAATTCCCATTACTGGTCCTAAAGCATACTTTTTCAGAAGAGCAAGTAAAATCAGGAATATTACTAATTGATACACGACATTGCCCCAAGGTACACCAGAAACATGCCCTGCTTCAGCTAATACGAATAGTGATCCGTTTAACACAAGCTTTCACTCCCTTCAAGGGTTTCATTTAATTATTTTTTTATAACATAGCCCTAATCTCTTACCGACCTGGACTTAACTTTCAAAAGGAATCCTTCAAACACTTAGTGTCATAAAGGAATGGCGAAGTAAATGTGAACACAAACCTCGCCATTTTTTAATAATTTGTATAATCTTAAGCTTTACCAAATGCCATGAATGCGATAACTACTGCGATGATTGGAAGTGCCTCAACTAATGCAACCCCGATGAACATTAAAGTTTGAAGAGTTGAACGTAATTCTGGTTGACGAGCAACACCTTCTACTGTACGTGATACAATTAAACCGTTACCAATACCTGCACCTAGTGCACCTAAACCTATTGCGATTGCCGCTGCGATTAAAGCCATTTTAAATTTCCTCCTTCTTATAAATAAGAAATATATTTTTTATAATAATTTTTAACTAACTACTTAATGAGCAGATTAATGCTCGTCCGCCACTTTATGTGACAAGTAAACCATTGTTAACATTACGAAGATAAACGCTTGGATTGAACCTACGAATACAGAGAAACCTTGCCATACTAGCATTGGTATTGCTGCTGCGATTGTCCAAAGGATACCTTCTCCTGCACTTGTTGCATAAGCATGTGTTCCCATAGTTGCAAGTAATCCTAGTAAGATCTCACCCGCAAAAATGTTTCCATAAAGACGAAGACCTAGCGTTAATGTGTTTGCTAATTCCTCAATAATCTTTAGTGGAAATAAGAATCCCATTGGCTGGAAAAATCCTTTTCCATAAGCCTTAAAGCCTCTCATTTTAATACCATAATAATGTGATAAACCAACAATAAAGATTGCTAATGATAACGTAATAACTGGGTCAGATGTAGGTGATTTCCAAACAGACTTTCCATCGACTGAAATATCGAAAGGAAGACCTAACATATTTGATACAAATATGTACATCAGCAATGTCACACCTAATGTAAGGAAGCGACCACCAGTTTCCCAATCCATTGTACTTCCAATAATGTTTTTAACGAAATCAACAACCCATTCTAAAAAGTTTTGCTTACCTGTTGGGCGTAATAGCAGACTTCTTGAACATGTAACTGCGATGATAAAAACGATTACTGCAGCAATGGTAGTCATCAGAACATTTGTTAACGTAAAACCTAAACCAAGAAAATGATAATTATAAGTGCCGTGTTCCAATTTATTCACCTCTCTTCCTTGCAAAAGACGTTTGTTGTAATGCAAAATGTATCATAATGACAAGATGTCCTGTCATTAGTCCCGCAGTTAGTGCCGGTATGCTCACAAAATTTTCATACCGAAGCGCGATGACCATAGCTAGAGCCACCGCTGAAAGACAAATTACAGTACCTAAAGATCGAACTTTTTGTTGCTTTAAAACTCGGTCAAAAAAGGTATTTATCTTTCTGTGTAGAATCCATATACAATAAAAGCTAGTTACTGTTCCGAGAATATAGCCTGTGAATATTGTTTTATAGTCGGTAAATGCCCAACCTAAAACAGCTAAAGCAATGATATACAACATATCTCGTGTGAATCGTCTAAAATTATCTTTTTGCATGTAACTAGTCCCCTGGTGTGAATTGCTTAACTAATTTAAGCGTGCCGTAGATTCCAGTAAATAATCCTAACAGTAAAAAGATGATCATAAATACTGGTACTGGCCAATTAAAAAATGAATCAATCCATCTTCCTAAAAAGATGCCTATGAGAATAGAACCGACAAGCTGAGCTAGAATGGAAGACATGAGTGCCATTGCTTTAAGAGGATGTTGATTGTTGTTTTTCATACAAAATCCCTCCATGTCAATTTTCATTCTCGAAAAAATTGCCAAAAGTCTTATCATGGTTAATTCTACAACAAATATTTGCTAAAATCTCTAAACATTGAAAACGTTCACAAATTGTTCACAAAACGTTCAAAAAATTTTAATAACATAGTATTTACATACAATGAAAACCCTTTTAAACATTCATGTTAAGCATACAATATGTTACAAAAATGTGTCAATTACCTAAATTAAAAAACTATTAAAAATTACTTACCAATTTTTAGTCTTCAACATAAATTTTAGCGACGTTGACGTAAGATTCCGTTGCACTTTCATATTGTTTACGTTTATAAAAGATCACAAACTTATAAATTCCACTTTTAGGAAAGTCTTTTAAAACTAATTCCTTTTTGATAATTCCCCTTTTACTATTCTCCTGTTCATCAATGACACCCAACAAACGGAATGTTTCTGATTCAAAAACAGCGATTTTGTATTCCTCAACCTTACTTGGTAAATAAAGTTCATATTTATAGCGATTTTTACCTTTTACTCTACCAAAGTGAAATCCCATTACTGACGGAAAGTTCGGTTCTCCTTGTAGTAATAAAAACGGCATTCTTAGATTTTCATCATCATTTGTACTAAACGTAATTGCTCCATCATAAAATCCATCTCTTAATACTTTCGTATCAACTGTTGCTGTAAGATTAATCTTTTTGCTAGTGTGCGCTGGAATTGTAAAAGGCTTAGGTAATACCCATTGTATTCCAGTCGCTGGCTGATTATTTATAGCTGTAACTTGTTTTGGCATATTTGATTTATTAGATATTTTTACGACAAAATCTTTCTTAACTTGTAAATCTGTTTTTCTCGTTACTCCTAAAGATAAAGACGTCGGGAATAATGTTGTCTCAGTCTCTAGTGCTTTTTCAATATCTAATCTTCCAGCACCTTGTTCGTACGCATGATACATCTTTTTATTATTCTTATATAATGGTATTGCTGTATTGACTAGCACACTTTTTAAATCTTCCATACTCCAATCTGGGTGCAATTGTTTTACTAGAGCAGCTGCTCCAGCAACGTGTGGACTTGCCATACTCGTTCCTTGAAGTGCTAAATATCCACCAGGAATTGTACTTTTTATTTGTACACCTGGAGCTAATAAATCCGGCTTCATTTGCCAAGTACCTGTTACTGGTCCTCTAGAACTGAAATCGGCTAGAATATCAACCTTCTTTTCATGTCCAGTTTTAGCTTCCACTTTATTTTTTTCAATGATTTTCTTGATCATTAAGCCTTCTTTTCTTGAAATAGTCGCAGCTGGAACAGTAAATTTACCTTTAATTTGTCCGATGAAATTTCCATCAATATTATTAAAGACAATAACAGCTTTAGCACCAGCATCTTGAGCATTTTTTACTTTATCAGTGAATGTGATTTTTCCCCTTTCAATCAAGACAATTTTGTTTTTTACTCTTTTTAAATCACGCTTTTCCCCATATTTCTTAAACACAAATCGCCCATTTAAACTTTTACTCCATTTAGCAGATCCGATCATTGGACTAATAATGGTCTCTTTATTTTTCACATGTATAGATGGGAAGAGGACAGGCGGATAGCTCGCACCAACTGTTAAAGCTTTTGATGCAGTTGCGGGAGAACCGACAGTCCAAAGACCTGGTCCAGAGTTTCCTGCAGCCGTAATTGCTAGTACACCCTTCTCTACTGCCTTATCTAACGCAATACTTGTCGGCCAGTCTGGTCCATTGACATCATTACCTAGTGATAAATTAATAATATCTACTTTATCCTTTACTGCTCGCTCAATTGCAGCCATAACAGTTTCAGATGTACCAACACCACCAGGTCCAAGAGCACGGTATGCATAGATTGTTGCCTTAGGCGCAACGCCTTTTCTTTTTCCATTAGCCGCTATTACACCAGCTACATGAGTACCATGAAACGTACTCTTTTCTTCAAGTTTAGTTTCCATAGGGTCTTTATCTAAATCAATCGTATCGTAACCGCCACCATAATTTGATTTCAAATCAGGATGTCTGTAATCTACACCAGTATCGATTACTCCTACCTTAACGCCTTCACCCGTAATCTTTCTTCCTCTTTGATCCTTATATAATTGAGCTTCATCTGCTCCAATAAAAGGGATGCTATCTTCTAAATGAGCTCTATAAGTTGTAACAAAATGCATATCCTTTACTAACGGCATTTTAGCTAACTGTGATAACTCTTCAAGAGAACCCGATACTGAAAAACCATAGTACGTCTCAGTGTATTGTTGCCTTACGGTTACATTTGGGAAACGTTCACCAATATATTTTATGGCCTGTGTAATCATTCCATCTTTAATCGAAATTAAAGCTACCTGTTTTTGTTGTACATGTGCATTTACATAAACATCTTTAAATGGAAATAGTAAAAAAACTAGACAAATAATTATTTTAAGAAAGTAATTTTTCATTCAATGCAGGTTCTCCTTTATATAAGATATTTTCTTTTTAGCTTTCTCACTAATCGTTCATTCATGTATAAAAAGGTAATTTTCTCTAGAACCTACAAAGTTTTCAAAATAAAAAAAGACTAACTCTAGGTAAAGCATTGAGCTTCCCTAAGAAGTTAGTCTTTTTGTATAATCATTAATTTTTTAATTCAGGTTGATTAAACAACTGGAATTTTTTATTTGTAACATACGCTTTAACTTCATGGATAACAAAATACAATATTGATGCTCCTAAAACTACGATCCATGCATTTGAAATGACTGTCTCCTGCCAAATCCCTAAAAGCATAAAAAATGCAGGAAGAGTAATGGTAGTCCAAGATTGAATCATTGCAACGATACCTGTGTATCGTTCTATTTTCTTACCTAATACTAGACCAGCAAAGAATAGATACCATAAATATGCCCACATAACCCATAATAGTCCGTTAACAACATCGTGAATAATCGCAAAGTTCACGAAAGCCCAAAGTACAGACATGATGGATACCCAAAGTGAAAACCATCCTAAGCCAGTTCCATTAAAACCTTTAAGATTTGTAAATCCATTATATAAATAAGTAATACCAAAAAAGAAAATACTTGCCGTATTAAATAATTCCCACTTACCAGCACCTAAATGCATTAATAAGTAAATAGGAAAAACGATTTGTAATGTACCAACAAATAAGTTTAATAATGCTGCACTTTTAGCATTGGCTTTATTTAATAAAACAAGACTATTTAAAAACAGAGTTGCACCAGATAAAAGTAAACCTACAGCTCCCATAGTGACTTGTTAAAAAGAAAATTGTTAAAAATTCACTTTTTAACTCAACCCTCCTACTTTAAGATTAGAAAAAAAATACAAGCGCCTGATCTAAATCAAACGCTTGGATTAAATTATTTTAAAACGATCCCTACGATAATTGCCGTTAATACACTTACTAATGTTGCACCAAATAATAATTTTAAACCAAAACGAGCGACAACATTTCCTTGTTTTTCATGTAAACCTTTAACCGCACCTGCAATAATACCAATTGATGAGAAGTTAGCAAATGACACTAGGAATACTGATACAATTCCTAACGTACGAGTTGAGAAATGTTTACCTTCTTTTGCTAAATCCATCATTGCAACGAACTCATTTGAAACAAGTTTTGTTGCCATAATACTACCTGCGTCAACTGCTTCTTTAAATGGTACACCCATAATGAATGCAAATGGAGCAAATACATAACCTAAAATCCCTTGGAATGAGATTCCAAAAATCATATCAAAAATATTATTAATTCCACCGATTAATGCAACAAATCCTATTAACATCGCTGCAACGATGATTGCTACTTTAAAACCATCTAAAATATACTCACCTAGCATCTCGAAGAATGTTTGTTTTTCTTCTTCTTGTACTGTTAAGATATCCTCTTCAGCTGAAACAGTGTAAGGATTGATAATTGATGAAATAATAAATCCGCCAAATAAGTTTAAGACAATTGCTGTTACTACATATTTTGGTTCAACCATTGTCATATATGCACCTACGATTGACATAGATACTGTTGACATTGCTGATGCACAAAGTGTATATAAACGATTTTTTGGTAAATGACCTAATTGTTTTTTTACTGAAATGAAAACTTCAGATTGTCCTAAAATTGCAGAAGCTACTGCATTGTAAGACTCTAATTTACCCATACCATTGATTTTGCTTAAAATTAACCCGATGTATTTAATAACAAACGGTAATATCTTTGTATATTGTAAGATACCAATTAAAGCAGAAATGAATACGATTGGTAATAATACACCTGTGAAGAAGGGAAATGCACCTTCATTTGCCATTCCGCCAAATACGAAATTAACCCCTTCAGCAGCATATTCTAATAACTTTCCAAATCCGTTTGAAATTCCTTTAATTAATACTAAACCAACTTCTGTATTTAATAATAAGAATGCTAATATGATTTGAACAACGACCATAATTACTACTGGACGGTATTTAATGTTTTTACGATCACTACTAGCGATGAAAGCAAGACCGAAAACAACTAGTAGTCCAATAAGAGCAATAATATATTTCATGTTTCTCCCCCGAAAATCCAATAAATTTTTTATTTAATATATAAGCGCTTTCAAAACGAACACAACTTTTATTTGTTGGATGTCAGACATCATATAGACGTTAGATGTCAGACAAGGATTAACCTTGTAAATCTTTTGAACTGAATGATCCAGGAAGTAACTCCTTAACAGTTGTTTCAGCGATGTCACCTTTTAAGTTGGTCAAGTATACTTTTGTATTTTCATCACTAAATTCTGCGATAACTTGTCTACACGCACCACATGGTGAAATTGGCCCTTCAGTATCCCCTACTATTGCGATTGATTCGATTTTTGCTGAACCATTACCCGCAGCTATCGCACTAAATATAGCAGTTCTTTCTGCACAATTAGTTAGTCCATAAGAAGCATTTTCAACGTTACAACCTGTGTAGACTGTTTGGTTATTCAATAAAATTGCTGCACCTACTTTAAACTTTGAGTAAGGAGCGTATGCGTTTTCACGAGCCTTTAAAGCTTCGTTGATTAATGATTTTGTATTTGTATTCATATTTATATCACCCTTTAACGAATTGTTAGGTAATTCTTTATTAAAGTGTGTGAGTTTTGTCTTCGCTTTACCATATTACCAACGTAATAGCTAAAGAGCAATAACTCACTCACTTTTTTTTATTTTAAAATTATTTTGAATTTAATAAGCTGTGTTAGCTTCTTCACCTTGAACAATTTTAACACCTGAACTTGTTCCGATACGGTTTGCACCAGCAGCTACTACATTTTCAACATCTTTTAAGTTACGAACACCGCCAGAAGCTTTAACGCCTACGTTTTCTCCAACAGTTTTACGCATTAATGCAACGTCTTCTACAGTTGCTCCACCAGTTGAAAATCCTGTTGATGTTTTTACAAAGTCTGCACCAGCTTTAACTGATAATTTACATGCTCTAACTTTTTCTTCATCAGTTAAAAGACAAGTCTCAATAATTACTTTTACTAAAGCTTTACCTTTAGCAGCTTCAACAACTGCACGTACATCTCTTTCAACTAATTCGTCATTTTTTTCTTTTAATGCAGAAATATTGATAACCATATCAACTTCCTCAGCACCATTTTCAATTGCGTTAGTAGTTTCGAATGCTTTTACTTCAGGAGTGTTTGCTCCTAGAGGGAAACCAATTACCGTACAAACCTTTACAGAAGAATCCTTTAATAATTCACTTGCATAAGATACCCAAGTAGGATTGATACAAACTGATGCAAAGCTAAACTCTTTTGCTTCTTCAGCTAGTTTTGCAATTTCTTCTCTTTTTGCGTCAGCTCGTAATAATGTGTGATCTACTAATTTTGCGTAATTCATATTTAGTCGCTCCCTTAATGGTTTTATTATAAAAAATGTTTATTTATTGAGTTATCTTAAATATGTCTATACTATAACATCGCTATGAAATTTTGTAAAACACAAATTGAACTTATGTTCAAGGTTATTTTTTCCTATTAAATAAAAAAAAGGGCTGTCTCATAAGTCAGCTCAACTGACACAAAAGACACGTCCCTTTTAATTGTAAAAATATCTAATTTTTGGGGTACTCACTATGGGGAAACCCTTTTTTAAGAGCTCTAGAGAACATGAAGTATGAAAGTAGCAAAGTCTTTTAATTACTTAATCTTCCACTTGCTTATTCCTGCTCTAGCAATCTTTTTGCAGTAAATTGATCAGTTATTAATATGTTTGCATATTTACCCATTAAAGCTCCGTGAATAGCGTTTATTTTTCTTTCTCCACCTGCGACTAAAATTGACTTTTCTTTACTTCTAAGCTCATCTAACTCAATTCCAATCGTTCGTCGATTGAGAATTTCAGAATAAATATTTCCTTCTTTATCAAAAAAGCGTGAGCAAATGTCTCCAACAGCATATGTTTGTAAATCCGTCTCTTCCTTCTCGTTTAAGTAGCCAACTCTAAATAACAGGGCATCTTTTTTAACAGTTCCTACAGTAAAAATTGCGATATTTGATTGTTTTCCCAAATCGATTAATCGACCAATATGGCGATCTTCCTCGACCATTTGTTTTACTTGTGGATTATCAAATATAACTGGTAGTGGTAAATATCTTGGAACGGTGTTAAATGCTTCGGCAAACAAATTAACCGTTTCAGATGCATAAGTATTCGTTTTAGAGTAACTTACTCCACCGTTTAGCTGAATTACTTCTACACCCTTTACTTGTTTATTACTTAACTTCGTTGCAATATGATACATCGTTGTTCCCCAAGTTACTCCTACAATATCACCATCATGGACTAAATCTACTAACACATCCGCAGCTTTTTTAGTAATTGTTTGCAATACTTCATTGTAGTCATCAATTGGTGAATAGCAAACCTCAACAGATTGTAAATTATATTTCTTCTTTAACCCTCGGGCTAAATCTTGATTGCCTTCTAGGGGGTCAATAATTTCAATACGGACATATCCCAATTCCTTTGCTTGTTGAAGTAACCTAGATACAGTTGGACGAGAGATTCCTAATTGTGTTGCGATCTCTTGTTGACTAAAGTCAGAATCATAGTATAGTCTTGCTGCATCTATTATTAACCTTTGTTTTTCGAGTGACATTCCCTAATCCCCTTTAACTTACCAATCCTTATTTCACGTTCAAATTTTTAATTATTATACCCCTTTTAATTTAAAGAAAACTCGTCGACTGATGAGCCTTTTAGACGAAGGCAGAGGCGTAGTTGCACTTATACTTAATTGCTATATTTGGCAGAATTTCGAGTAAGCTAACGAGTTGCCAATTTATACTTCCAAAATGTGAAAAAAGCTCTCCTATGCTAGGAAAGCTTTAAAAATGTAATTACTTTGTACCGAATAAACGATCTCCAGCGTCGCCAAGCCCAGGAACAATATAACCATGATCGTTTAATTTTTCATCTAGGGCAGCTATGTAAATGTCCACATCTGGGTGTGCTTTTTGTAAAACTTCAACACCTTCTGGAGCTGCAATTAAGCACATAAATTTAATATTTTTAGCGCCTCGTGTTTTTAATGAGTTGATTGCTTCAACTGCAGATCCACCTGTCGCAAGCATTGGATCAATCACAATGAAGTCACGCTCTTCTACATCTGTAGGAAGTTTAACATAATATTCAACCGGTTTTAAAGTCTCAGGATCGCGGTATAATCCAACATGTCCGACTTTAGCTGCAGGAACTAATTGAAGGAACCCATCAACCATTCCTAAACCTGCACGTAAAATTGGTACAATGCCTAATTTTTTACCAGCAATAACTTTCGCCTTTGCAGTTGCTACTGGTGTTTGAATTTCAACTTCCTGTAATGGTAGATCTCGTGTGATTTCAAATGCCATTAAGCCCGCAACCTCATCAACTAGTGCACGAAATTCTTTTGTTCCAGTGTCTTTTCTACGAATTAAAGAAACTTTATGCTGAATTAACGGATGATCAAAAACGTATACTTTACTCACTTTTTTCGCTCCTTGCAAATACTTATTAATTTATTATTCTTAAAAAGAATACCGAAAGCGGTTAAATAATTCAAGCCACATCATACAATCGCTTGAATTAATTTAGCTCTTTTTTACAATCAAACTTCAATATTTCCTTTTTTTACTAATCTAACTACTATTTTGACCCATTTTGAATAAAAAACTCCTCTTCCTCATTATTAAAAGTCAGAGAAGTTTTATCTTACACGCAAAGAGAGAACCTATTGGTTCCCTCTTTGGTGTGTATAGTTAAGATGCTTTACTTAAATTATGATCTGATACTTTTGGAGTAAAAGAATTTTTTCTATTAAAAAACTTGCGAATATAATAATCTAATCCGATACGTCCTGCATTTGAACCAGCAATTATAATAAATATTCCTAATAATACCATTTGTGGATTAGTGCTAGTTGTACCACTAAACATAAATGCGAAGTTCATCATTAAACCAAAGAACATTGCTGTTTTTGTAAAACATCCAAGAATAAGTCCAAGTCCGATTGCGAATTCTCCAATAGGTACTATAAAGTTAAATAAATCGATGTTTGGTATTGCAAAGTTTGTAAGGAAGTCTGCCCACCAGCCTTGAACTGCTGGATGTTCACCTGTGGCGCTTTTAACTGCAAACCCTAAAAATCCTGAAGCATCGAATCCGCCAGCTGATAACTTACCCCAACCTGCATGGATCCACTCATATCCTAAATAAAGACGAATAATAGTTAAGAAACCAGATGCAATTTTATTAGTTCTTAAAAAATTAATAAACATAATTTTTTGCCTCCGTTTAAAAATTTTTAATTGCTGTTTACATGAGTTATTGTACTTTATTTAAACTAACAAATGTGAAGTTTTTCACAAGTTTAAATGAACTTTTTGTGAACTTCATCACAAAATAAAAAAATAAAGCTATCTTTAGTAAGACTGCACCTTCAATGTTGAAAATACAGTTCTAAAGATAGCTTACTTTATACTTTATTTATTAAAATGTAGGGTATAATTCGTATTTGCTAGATAAAGCATTAACTCGATTACGAGATGCTTCTAGTACTTCTTGATTTTCGTGGTTTTTTAATGTTTCAGCAATGATTGATGCAATTTCATCCATATCCTCTAAAGTAAATCCTCTTGAAGTTACAGCAGCAGTACCGATACGGATACCACTTGTTACAAATGGACTTGCTGGATCAAATGGAATTGTATTTTTGTTACATGTAATACCAACCTCATCTAATACGTGCTCAGCCACTTTACCAGTTAACTCTAATGAACGAACATCAATTAAAATTAAGTGATTATCTGTGCCACCTGATACTAAGTTTAAGCCGTGAGATTTTAAGCCTTCTGCTAAACGAGCAGCGTTATCGATGATCGCTTGTGCATACTTTTTAAAATCTTCTTGTAACGCTTCACCAAATGATACAGCTTTTGCTGCAATTACGTGCATTAATGGTCCACCTTGAATTCCAGGGAAGATTGATTTATCAATCGCTTTTGCGAATTCTTCTTTACATAAAATCATACCACCGCGTGGTCCACGTAATGTTTTATGAGTAGTTGTTGTAACAAAATCAGCATATGGAACTGGATTTTGATGAAGACCTGTTGCTACTAAACCAGCGATATGTGCCATATCAACCATTAAGTAAGCTCCAACTTCATCTGCAATTTCTCTGAATTTTTTAAAGTCAATTGCTCTTGGATAAGCACTTGCACCAGCTACAATTAATTTAGGCTTATGAGCTTTAGCTTTTTCTAATACATCTTCATAGTTAATTACTTGAGTTTCTGGATCTACTCCATACTCAACGAAGTTATACTGTACTCCACTGAAGTTTACTGGACTTCCGTGAGTTAAATGACCACCATGTGATAAATTCATACCTAATACTGTATCACCATGTTTTAAAATAGTGAAATAAACTGCCATATTCGCTTGAGCACCTGAATGAGGTTGAACATTTACGTGTTCTGCTCCGAAAATTTCTTTTGCACGGTCTCTTGCAATGTTTTCTGTGATATCAACATATTCACAACCGCCATAGTATCGTTTGCTTGGATATCCTTCAGCATATTTATTTGTTAATACTGAACCTTGGGCTTCCATTACTGCTTCGCTTACAAAGTTTTCAGAAGCAATTAACTCGATTTTAGTACGTTGTCTACCTAACTCTAACTGTATTGCCTCATACAATGATGGATCTTGCTTTTTTAAATTTTCCACAGTTATATCCCCCTTTTTGTAAAACACGAACATTACTAGTATAAATTTACTATATTATTCGATAAAACGACCGAATTCCTTTCTATTTTACCATGTTTTGCATTAAAAATGAAAGATATATCTTTCAACTTACTAACATTTAATTATTCTATAATAATATAAAACGCTTTATTTCAAGTCTTCGTCTATTGAGTATAATGCACGTGCTCCACCAATTAACTTTGGACGAGTCTTTGCCGCCGTTATATGAGCTTGTCCAACTTGTTTAATACTCGTTCTTAAGGGAACTGCTACGTGCTTTAAATGCATCCCGATTAAAGTATCACCAATATCAATCCCTGCATCTGCTTTAATGTGTTCAACAATTACAGCATCATCTAAATGTCTAAATGCGAATGAAGCAAGAGCTCCTCCTGCAGTTCGAACTGGTATCACAGTTACCTCGTCGAGTTGTAAACTTTTTGCCGTCTTTCTTTGAACAACTAATGCTCTGTTCAAATGTTCACAGCATTGAAAGGCTAATTGTACTCCTGTTTCATCTTGAAAAGCCTTAATCTCATTAAATAAAACTTCCGCTACTTCTATTGTTCCTGAAGTTCCAATTCTTTGTCCGCTAACCTCACTAGTGCTACATCCAATGACTAAAACATGGTCACTTGTAAAATTCACATGATCATTTAGCTCGTTTAATAATGATTTTATTTGCTCGGCAACTAACCTTAACTCTTCATTCATATGTTTTACTCCTTTCGACTCATTATTAAAGAAGCCGATAATCTTCACATTATGTTTTGGATTAACGGCTTCTCGTTTAGATTTTATAATTGATGATTTTTTTCGTAGTCTTTAATTTTATTTACTCGATTTTCATGTCGACCGCCTTCAAACTCAGTCGTTAACCATATTTTCGCAATGTCTCTTGCCAGACCAGGTCCAATTACTCGTTCCCCCATAGCTAGAATGTTTGTATCATTATGTTCACGAGTTGCTTTTGCACTGAAAGTATCATGTACTAATGCACATCGAATTCCTTCAACTTTATTTGCGGCAATTGACATACCAATTCCTGTCCCACAAATTAATATTCCACGATCTACTTCTCCATTTGCAACTTTTTGTGCAACTGGGAATGCATAATCTGGGTAGTCTACAGATGTACCACACTCACAGCCATAATCTTCGTATTCAATACCCATTTCATCCATTAAATTCATGATTTCTTGACGAATATTTAATCCACCGTGATCAGATGCTATTGCTACTTTCATTAGATAACCCCCGTATTGATCTCTTTGATTCAATTTTCTTTTGTATTGAATTAACTTCAATTTCTATCTTACACTATTATGTTCAGATTTAGGGCATCTAATTAACATCCAATTACTGATTAAATTAATATTCGTTTTGTTTCCGTACAATCTGTTTTATCAACTCTTCTAATTCACCCAAAGTATTCTCATATGTTGTTAATGACCCTCCATAAGGGTCAGAAATATCTTTAGCTTGACCGTTTATATATTCATAAAACGTAAAGATTCTATCTTTATATTGAGGAAACCTAGAAACTAACATTTGTTTATGGCTCAATGTCATTGATAAGACTTTCGAAGACCATTCCAAAAGATCTTCATTTACTTGCTGCGAGGAATGGTTTGTTTCAATCCCTTTATTTTTTAGTGCCAATATTGCATTTTGGGAAGCAGGGTCGCCTGGCATTGCAAATACTCCAGCAGACTTGACCTGATAGAACTTATTACCATGATGTCTTAATAGTGCTTCTGCCATTGGGCTTCTACATGTATTTCCGGTACAAACAAATAATATATTTTCCATCTTAATACCTCACCCTCATTTATCTGAACGTTTTATTTTATCTATTTTACTAAAAAATAAAAGGATGGGGCAATTGTCTCCAATTTTCTCCATCCTTAGCTCTTATTCACCATATGTATCTTTTAAGAAAAAAATAGTAGTTTTATGCCGAAAATCAATAAGAATGAACCACCTAATAGTTCTCCAAATTTACCAAGTTCCTGTTCTACTCTTCTTCCTAATAGTAATCCAGCCCAAGTTAAAATTGTACTGATTATACCAAATAATAAAATGGTTAGCCATGTTTTAGCACCGAATGTTCCTAAGCTAATACCAACCGAAAAGCTGTCCACACTTACACTAAATGCAAAAAGAAGTAAACCAACTCCTGTCGGTGAATATTTATTTTCTTCTTTTCCAAATAAAGTTGCATAAATCATGTGAAAACCTATTCCCATTAATAAAAATCCGCCGAGTAATACAGCAAATCGTCCCAGATTTTCGGATAACTCATATCCAATGATCATTCCTAATAAGGGCATTATTACATGAAACAGTCCGATTACAATGCCGATATTAATGATCTGTTTAAATTTTAGTTGTATAACTCCCATTCCTAACCCAACTGAGAATGCATCTAAACCTAGCGCAGATCCCATAATAGTTAATGTAATTAGTTCATTGATTAATGAGCTACTCATGCTTCCCCCCCTAGGACTTGCTATTAAAAGATATGCACGTCCTACAAATGATATGAGGGAAATAAATAAAATTTAATCTTAAATTTTGGGCATGACCTATTACCAAATTTTCGTAAGGAGGTTAGTGAGGTTGATTTCCACTACTGGATGCTCGCTTTCCATGGGCCGAGATTCTTTAGCCTCCTCAATTTGTAGGTCATCTAAATTTTATTGATATGATAAAACTGCTCAAAAATATTAACATTCAAAATCATTAGAACATCAAAAAATGAATTATATGATCAATAAAGTTCACTTAATATAAGTTTGACCATTTTATAGTTCAACACTCTGTAATAACCGAATGTCCACAAGCTTTCCACAGACGATTCATAATGGCAATTCCAATTCCTTCATAAGGGAAAGTTTCGCAATAGATGATATCAACATGTTCTTCATTAAATTGGCGAATACAATCATATAATGCAGCCGCTACGGTTGATAAGTCACTACGTTTACCACATGTAAGAACAACATCTGCAGCATCATATTTCGATGAATTTTCTTCCGTTGTTAATATCCCTACTCTTTTTCCCTCTGTTTTGGAATTGTGTATAAGTTTGTGCATAAACTCAATACTTCCATTTACAAGGTGCATTTGAGCATCTGGTGCATAATGTTTATATTTCATCCCAGGTGATTTTGGTGCTTCATTTTCCTTCATTGTTGCTGGATCTACTTCAACCGTAGGAATGATTTCCTTTATCATTTCTGGTGTAATACTACCGGGCCTTAATATTGTAAAAATATCTTGAGAACAGTCAATCACTGTCGATTCCACTCCGACTCCTGTACTACCACCATCTACAATCCCTACAATTCGTCCATTTAAATCTTCAAATACATGCTTAGCAGAAGTTGGACTAGGCTTGCCTGAAGTATTTGCACTTGGTGCTGCTATTGGCAAATTACAAGCTTCAATTAACGCTAGAGCAACTGGATGATCAGGCATTCTTATTCCAACAGTGGATAACCCTGCCGTTACATATTTTGAAACATGTTTTTTACTTTTTAAAATTAATGTTAATGGTCCTGGCCAAAAAGCATCCATTAGTTTTTTTGCATCTAATGGAATTTCTTCAACTAAATTATCTAACTGTTCTTTGTTAGCAATATGTACAATAAGGGGATTATCACTTGGTCTACCTTTTGCTTGGAAGATTCGTTGGACCGCTTCATCTGAAAGAGCATTTGCTCCTAAGCCATAAACTGTTTCTGTTGGAAAAGCGACAACTTGTCCTAACTGTAAATTTTTTGCTGCATCCACAATCTGTGGGTAAACTTCTTCTTTATTCACAGGATTATCCACATACCATATTTTCGTTTCCATACGTAGCACCTCTCTCTAGAGTGAATAATAGTGTATATTTTACAAATTTAGACATTATCCAAAGAATGAAAAGCAAGTTTTATCCACAAATTGTGGATAAAACTTGCTAATTTGTGGATAACTTTGTGTATAGTTCTTTTTGATAAACTAATACTTCTTCATTCGTAATCGTAGTTTGGTAATGCTTCATTTCTTTAATACTGTTTGAAACATTTTCCTGTTCGACTTGCCCAAAACCTAATAAAAGGAATAAGTCTTGAACTACATGCTGTCTTGTTAATAAATATACTTTACTAATCATTTCATCTTTTAGTTTTTCAAGAACACTTTGTAAAAAGAGTACCATATGCTGTGAGTAAATGGTAGGTGCAACTACTAGTGATCTTAATAACGCTTCTTCTCCATCTTGTTCATATCCTATAACAGCTTGTGCTTTCCCAAACTCATCTTCCATTATGAAAAAAGATTCTTGTTGCTCCTCAAGTCCGTTTGTAGATAATCCTGCTTGTCCCAAGAATGAAAAAATTGTTTCAAAATCTTCCTGAATCGCTGAACGTATTTTCATAAAAAAACCTCCCTAGTATGCTTGTAATACTTTATGCACATAGGGAGATTGCTAGAACTAAAATAATTGCTTTAACATTTGTACAAAGAAGCTCTCTACCTTAATCTCATCTTTTGGTTCTTCACCAGGTAGAGTGGAAGCCACAACCGCATCTTCACTGCTCTTTACCTCAGTATCATCCTGGATAGATGATTCATTGTTTTGTTTTGTTGCAATATTAGCATCATCATCGCTTAAACGTAATGCTTCTTGTTTTTTAAACTCTCTTTTTGGTTCATTTTCGATTTTTGTTTCATGATCAACCTTTTGTTGCGATTGTAGTGACTCTTTACTTAAAGTTGCATCACCGTTTGAAAAATCTAGGAAACATAATGGTGGAAACAATACGCACCACCAGTTTGCCCCTTGACCTGCACCAAGTTTAATTAAAACCGCTTCGTAATCACCAGCAGGATATAAGAAACTACCATATAATTTTGTAGGGAATTTAACTTTTTTAGAGTAAGTAATTGAAAATGATTGATTTGAGCCTTCTTCTTTAATAACACGTGCAACTGTTTTTTGTAAGTCTGGAATATGACTTTTAATCACCTTTTGTCCCTCTTCAAAAGTTGTTAAATCTTTTACCCAAGTATTAATTTGAGCATTAACTTCATCTCGAACTTTACGTTTAAGAGCTTGATCTTCACTAGAATCGCTATTTGCTAGAATTCGTAGTCGTACAGCTTTCTTAGGAATTACGACCATTTCATTACCTTTTGCATTTGTATCTCGAAGTGGCATTAACACTGATGAACTAATCAATAATATGATAAATAAAGATATAATTTTATATGTTATTTTTGTTTTATTTTTAGTTTTCATTCTCTCCACCATCCCTCTAGGAACAGTGTAGACAATTTGATTATTTCTTAAACACTAGTATTCTATTTTTTTTAATCGATTCTTTATTAGATTTGATAGTAAATGAAGATTTCCAATTTAGGGTACTCGTTTTCTAAAAGCTTTCTTTATTTCCAAGTGATCTTTCAAATCTTTTTTCTCTAACAGTTTATCTGCTTTTTAATATAATCCATATACAACGAAACAATATCTATATTTGATACTGTATATAAAGTTCTACTTCCTACTACGTCTTCAATTTCATTTAGAATTAGTTGGTTATTGGCATCAAACATGAAGTCAATTCCTACAAAGTCGAAATCAAAGTGATCTACTATTTTCTGAATAATTTCTTTTTCATTTTGGGAAAGTTCGTAAAGCATTGCACCTCCGCCAAGGGAAAAATTCGCTCGAAAGTCTTTTTCTGAATATCTTAAAACAGCTGCAACAATTTCTTTACCGATAATGAAAACTCTTAAATCCTTACCTAATTGCTCTGCAACGTTTTGAATTAATAATTCATCAAAATTTGAGTTTTGCACAATCTCCAGTAGCTCTTCTTGATTATTTATAAAATATACTTCATTTCCGCCTCTTCCTGTGCAATTCTTAAGCACACAAGGGAATTGGACTGTATCAAAGGATTTTATCATTGTATTTTTTTTATAATAAAATGTGTCTAGCATTGGAATACCTAGATTAGAAAGCTTCTGATGTGTTAGAAACTTGTGATTGGCCATTGTTGAAATCGCCAGGTTATTAAATGTTCTAATTCCCATTTCTTCAAAGTGAGAAGATAATATTTGTGATATGGATCTCATGATCACAAAGGCCGGTTTGCTTAATTCTTTACCTTGATCGTAAAGTATATTAACACCATTTCGAATACCTATTACAATATCTTCTGTATACAGTAACTTTAACTCAAATCCATTTTCCAATGCTCCGCTTACTAGCCAGTCGATATACGTTCTGTTTCTTTCTGCATCTGCCTCGGAATAGATTAGCCAACCAATCATACGTTTTTCTCCAAGTCCTCAATAATATAATCAATAATATATTTCGTCGTATCCACGTCTGTACATAGATAAATATTTTTGAAATGTGCGTTTGAGTTAACTTCACATATATATGTTTTACCATCTTCTCCAAACAATAAGTCAATCCCTGCAAAATCTGCTCCTAATATTTCAGAGCATTTAAGTGCTAAATTGATTTGGTCTTCTGTCGGCTCATACTTATACATCTTTCCACCATTTGTAACATTTGCCCGAAAATCTGATTCTGATTTTCTTAACACTGCTGTTACTACTTGTTTACCTACTACTTGGATGCGAATATCAGTCCCTCTGCTTGATTCTATAAACTCTTGATAAATATGCGGTTTGTGCTTTAGTTCGTCTACCTTCTTAAAAAAATCTTCTCTATTCTCAACTAAATAAACTTGTCTACCGAATGAACCGAATGACTCTTTTATTATTAAAGGAAAGCCTAATTCCTGTATAACTTCATCGTAAAAATCATAGTTTGTTAAATCACAATTAGGGAATAACAGCGGAGCCGTAATTGTTTTTGGCATAGGTATATCGAAGTTGGATAATGCCTGAAAAGTTAAAGCCTTATCATCACAGACTTCAATCGTTCTTGCAGAATTATATAATTTTAGCCCCATATTTTCTAAATGCCTTGCTAAATGAACATCCTTGTCCCAAAAGATTACAAAATCAGGTTTTTCATTGGCGAATTTTCCTTTTAAAACCGATTGACCTTTTTCGATTACTGGGATTAGTTCATAATGTTTAACTAAAGAAACATCTATTCCTTTTGCGATTGCTGTATCTTGTAACCATTCGAATAGTTCAGTAAATTTTGTAGCTGTAATATGACCATTAAATACAATCCAACCTTTAAACTTTTTCATTGTATCTATCTTCTTTCGTAATGATTTTTGTTTTTTCTTGATTGAAATTTTCCTCATCTTTTACAACTTTAACACAAAAAAAAGAATCGTAATACATGGACTTTTGCTAGTCAACATCATTACGATTCACTATTTAAATTAGCCATTTATCATATAAACCATACGGTCTTTGCCATTTATATCGAAAACGACTTCAACGTTTGAATTCGGGTAAGCTTTCCTTAATATGTCTGCAACCTGTTCACCTTGATTGACACCTACTTCAAATGCAACCAGTGATTTTTCTTTTAATACTTTAGGTAAGTCATCTGCAAAACGACGGTAAAAATCTAGACCATCTTCGCCACCTACTAACGCACGGTATGGCTCGTGATCCTTAACTACTTCATCTAAACTCAACCAATCTTCATGCGGAATATACGGCGGATTTGATACAACAATATCAACTGTCTTGTTTTCTTCAATAAAGTAATTCAGTAAATCATTGTGTATAAAGTGGACGTTTGCCTTTAACTCGTGTGCATTCCGTTTAGCAACTTGAATAGATTCTTCTGCAATATCAACTGTATGAACTATTAGTTGGTTATTTTCAAGCGCAAGTGAGATGGCAATCGCCCCACTACCTGTTCCAACATCTACTAGTTCAAGTTGTTCTGTATTTTTCCAATGCTTTTGAATACGATGTAGTACACCTTCCACTAACTCCTCTGTTTCTGGTCTTGGAATTAGTACTTCTTCATTAACGAAGAACTTTCGGCCATAAAAGTATTCATATCCTATTAAATATTGGATTGGTTGCCCATCTATGTGCTTATGAACCAATTCTTTAAACTGTATCCAATGATTCTCTTTTAAATCTTCTCTCATATTTAGCAATAATTCTGTTCGATTGTAGTCCAAAATATGTTTTAATACAATTTCACCCACATTTTCATCACGACCGTGTTCTTGTAAAAAAGAAGAAGCCCATTTTAGGGCTTCATATATCTTTTTTGTCATTATTGACTTTGTTCCATGCGTTTTGCTTGATCATCCATAATTAACGCATTAATAATCTCGTCGATTTTACCTTCAACAATTTGATCAAGCTTTTGAATTGTTAATCCAATACGGTGGTCAGTTACACGGTTTTGTGGGTAGTTATAAGTACGGATACGTTCAGAACGGTCACCTGTACCTACAGCTTGTTTACGATTTTGATCGTATTCTGCTTGTACTTCTCTTTGGAATTTATCATAAACCCTAGCGCGAAGAACCTTCATCGCTTTTTCTTTATTCTTAATTTGTGATTTTTCATCCTGACATGATACAACAGTATTTGTTGGAATATGAGTTAAACGCACTGCAGACATCGTAGTATTTACTGATTGACCACCAGGACCACTAGAAGCAAATGTATCTACACGAATATCTTTTTCATGAATTTCAATTTCAACTTCTTCAGCTTCTGGTAAAACTGCTACAGTTGCAGTTGAAGTATGAATTCGTCCACCTGATTCTGTTTCAGGAACACGTTGAACACGGTGTGCTCCATTTTCAAATTTTAGTTTTGAGTATGCGCCTTTACCATTGATCATAAAGATAATCTCTTTAAAGCCACCTAGCTCTGTATAGTTACCTTCAATGATTTCTGTTTTCCATCCGTTAACCTCAGCAAAACGGCTGTACATACGATATAACGTAGCAGCAAATAATGCAGCTTCGTCTCCGCCCGCAGCACCACGAATCTCAACGATAACGTTTTTATCATCGTTAGGATCTTTTGGAATTAAAAGGATTTTTAAACGTTCTTCTAGATCCTTTGATTCGTTTTCCAAATCATTTAATTCTTCTTTAACCATTTCGCGCATATCAGCATCAAGTTTCTCTTCAAGCATAGCTTTTGCATCTTTAATTTGCTCTTTAACTGATTTGTATTGACGGTATACATCAACTGTTTCTTGTATGTCTGATTGTTCTTTTGAGTATTCACGTAACTTTTTTGAATCGTTTATAATTTCCGGGTCACTAAGTAAATCGTTTAATCTATCATAGCGATCCTCTACAGCTTGTAATCGATCAAACATAATTTTCACCTCGACATTTTGGTCTTAACTATATATCGAAAGAAGCGATTCTAAATCGCTTCTTTAATTCTAATTTATTGTCCAGTTCCGAAAGCTAGCTCTTCGATCATATTCCATTCTGAGCTGGGCGAGCTTTCTCCACATTTCTTAGTATATGGTCTTAGTAGCTAATTTTCAACCTACTGTAAAATTAATCATTCTGACTTTGAAGTGCTGGTTGAATTGATTTCGTTGGTACTTCGTGACAGTGACGACATCTTGGTTCGTACGATTCAGATGCACCTACTAAAATAATAGGGTCTTCAAATAAAGCTGGTTTACCATTTATTAATCTTTGAGTTCTACTTGCAGGTGATCCGCATGAAGCGCAAACTGCGTTTAATTTTGTTACATGTTCTGCAATTGATAATATTTCAGGCACTTTACCAAAAGGTAAGCCTCTAAAATCCTGGTCTAAACCTGCACAAATTACACGTTTCCCAGAGTTAGCAAGTTGTTGAACTACCATAACTATTTCATCGTCAAAGAATTGAATCTCGTCAATTGCAACTACTTCAACTTCTTCTGTAACGTATTTAAGAATATGTGATGAGTGTGTTACTGCATAAGCAGGTACTTTCATTCCTGTGTGAGACACCACTTCTACTTCACTGTATCGATTATCAATTGATGGCTTGAATGTCACACAACTTTGCTTAGCAAACTGTGTACGACGAACACGGCGAATTAGTTCCTCTGATTTTCCAGAAAACATACTTCCGCAAATCATTTCAATCCAACCGTTTTTTTTCATCATAAAGAACATTATGTGTCTCACCTTTCTATTTCAGTACAAAGACTATTTTATTATTTATTTTAAACGCCGGTTCATTCAGCAGTAATTATAATTCGTGTAAGTATCTTTTAGTATTTATATAAAAATTCACTAAATTGAATTAGACTTATATGTTATTTGACTATAAATGCGTAAAAAAAGCAGGCAAAGTAGCAATAACTCGCCTGCTTTTCATCAATATTACTTAAGGCCGTATTTTTTGTTGAAACGTTCAACACGTCCTGCAGCGTTAGCAAATTTCTGACGTCCAGTGTAGAATGGGTGAGAATCAGAAGAAACCTCAACTTTGATTAGAGGGTAAGTTTCGCCATCTTCCCATTCGATTGTTTCGTTAGAATATTTTGTTGATCCGCTTAAGAATTTGAAACCAGTGTTAATATCCATAAACACTACTTTCTTGTAATTAGGATGAATATTCGCTTTCATGTCTTTCATCTCCTTCCGCCCTGAAATCCTTGAAATCAGAGTTATAAGAAACCATGTGTATACCACATAATTTACATTTCACATACAAATGAAATTATAGCAACTAACCCGGGAGAATGCAACCCACTATTTCTCTTTCAGATTGCTTATATCTTCCAACTATTTATTTGAGACTGGCGTTTTTCTACTTTCTTCAGTCATTGTATTGAAGAAATCTTCATTTGTTTTCGTTTGACGAAGCATTCTGAAATAACGTTCAACAAAGTCTGGAATATCTGACATTGTTTTTCGCATTAACCATAGCTTGTCCAGATGATCTTTTGGTATTAATAGATCTTCTTTACGTGTTCCAGAACGACGAATGTCAATTGCTGGGAAGATACGGCGTTCAGCTAATGAACGATCTAAGTGAAGTTCCATATTACCGGTACCTTTGAATTCCTCATAAATAACATCATCCATACGGGAGCCAGTGTCGATTAGAGCTGTTGCTAAAATCGTTAAACTTCCACCTTCTTCGATATTACGTGCAGCACCGAAGAATCGTTTTGGTCTATGGAATGCAGCAGGATCAATACCACCTGATAACGTACGACCACTTGGTGGAATAACTAAATTATACGCACGAGCAAGCCTAGTAATACTATCCATTAAAATAATTACATCTTTCTTGTGCTCTACTAGTCTCATAGCGCGCTCTAAAACTAATTCAGCAACCTTTATATGACTATCAGGAGTTTCGTCGAAAGTCGAACTTACAACATCTCCTTTTACAGAACGTTCAATGTCCGTTACCTCTTCTGGTCGCTCATCAATTAGTAATACAATTAGTTCAGCTTCTGGGTGATTTGTTGTGATGCTATTTGCAATTTCTTTTAATAACTCTGTCTTACCGGCTTTTGGAGGGGCAACAATTAAACCACGTTGACCAAATCCTACTGGGGCGATCATATCAATAATTCTTGTAGAAAACTTAGCAGGAGATGTTTCAAGCTTCATTTGTCTATTTGGATATAATGCAGTTAATCCCGGGAAGTGAACACGTTCTTTAGCATTCTCAGGATCGTCTCCATTGACTGCTTCTACTTGAAGTAGACCAAAGTATCTTTCATTTTCCTTCGGTGGACGTACTTTTCCAGAAACCTTATCACCATTTCGCATATCAAAACGACGAATTTGAGATGCAGAAATATAAATATCTTCTGAACTCGGTGAATAATTAATTGGACGTAAGAATCCATATCCTTCTGAAGGGATAATTTCTAGTACACCTTCCATGAACATTAATCCATCTTTTTCCGCTTGCGCTTTAAGGATTGCAAAAATAAGTTCTTTTTTCGTTAATTTGCTGTAATACGAAATTTTCATTACTTTTGCGTGTTCATACAAATCTTTTAATTTCATGTTTTCTAATGCAGAGATTGTTAAACTCATATAACACCACTCTTTACTTTTATTCGTTCAAATTAGGGTTTTCTTAATTCGGAAGGTTATTTAGAAGGTTTTTTGAAGGAAACTTACATAAAGTATTACTCTTTAGTGTAACCTTTTCCCCTAAAAATATTCTAAGTAATTAGAATTAATAGGTTTACTATCTATTGAGATTATAATTCGAAAGAGTTTTTTATGCCAACTATTTTTCGACTAAACTATTTAATGACTCTTCCCCTTGGTAAATAAAGGAAAGAGTCATTATTCTACTAAATTAATATCTAGATTCCGATTTCGTTAACATAGAATTTTGATTCATTATTAACCCTCATCAAAACCAAGATTTTAAGCTGTTTGATTATTTAATAACTAGGTTTGGTTTTTTGTTTAGGCTGTGACGTCCATCTACAAAACGAACAGTTCCTGATTTAGCACGCATAACTAAGGATTGCGTAGAACCTACATTCCCTTTGTATTGTACACCTTTTAGTAATTCTCCATCAGTTACACCAGTTGCAGCAAAAATTGCGTCGTCACCCTTAACTAAATCGTCCATATATAATACACGGTTTGGATCTTCAATACCCATGCGTTTGCAACGTTCGATCTCTTCTTCATTTTGAGGTAATAACTTTCCTTGAAGTTCTCCACCTAAGCATTTTAAAGCAACTGCAGCGATTACTCCTTCTGGCGCACCACCGCTTCCAAATAAAATATCAACACCTGTGTGATCAAAAGCTGTGTTAATTGCACCCGCAACATCACCATCGTTAATTAGCTTAATTCGAGCACCTGCTGAGCGAATTTCTTCAATTAACTTCGCATGACGTTCTCTATTTAATACTGTTGCAACAACTTCATTAATATTTTTTCCTTTTGCTTTTGCTACAGCTGTTAAGTT
The DNA here is from genome assembly GCF_023115465.1 of Gottfriedia acidiceleris. Lineage (NCBI taxonomy): Bacteria > Bacillati > Bacillota > Bacilli > Caryophanales > Bacillaceae > Gottfriedia > Gottfriedia acidiceleris. Next base: position 4,527,222 of record NZ_CP096034.1, read on the forward strand.
GTCAAGAACAGATGCATTAATATCAACTTTACCAACAGCTTCAGGTCCAACTGCAAGTTTCTCCATGTACATATCAGGAGCATGCAATAAATTGCCATGGTCTGCAATTGCAATAACTGCTAAAGCATTCCATCCACCAGATGCCACGATATTTGTACCTTCAAGTGGGTCAACTGCTACGTCCACTCTTGGACCATATCCATTACCAAGTTTCTCACCGATATAAAGCATTGGAGCCTCGTCCATTTCGCCTTCTCCAATTACAACTGTTCCCTTCATAGGAATCGTATCAAATACGTCACGCATTGCTGTTGTAGCAGCATCATCTGCTTCATCCTTTTTACCTAAACCCATCCATTTTGCAGATGCTAGTGCCGCTGCCTCAGTAACACGTACTAACTCCATTGATAAACTTCTTTCCATTCAAAACTCCCCCTTTGATGTAAATGAAAACTATCTAATTATGTTATGAGTATGTAAACACCCAATCTTACGCATTTTTTAATTGTTCAACTTCTTGCTTAGTTAGCTGAACACGCCAAACATTAGCTCCTAATCCTAAAAGCTTTTCAACTAAATCCTCATACCCTCTGTCAACATGCTCTAATCCAGTTAGCTCTGTTTTACCTTCTGCAATTAAGCCTGCTATAACTAAAGCTGCCCCAGCACGTAAATCACTTGCTTTTACACGGCCGCCTTGTAACTGTGTAGGACCGGAAATTATAGCCGTACTACCTTCGACTTTAATCGTTGCACTCATTCTTCTAAGCTCATCAATATGCTTAAATCTTGCACCGTAAATTGTATCAGTAATAACGGCTGTCCCATTTCCCTTAGTTAGCAGCACAGAAAACGGCTGCTGTAAGTCAGTTGGAAACCCTGGATAAACTAAAGTTTTGATATCTACTGATTTTAATTCTTTATTTGATCCTGAAACGATAATTTGATCGTCATTCGTATCAATATCTATATTCATTTCTCTCATTTTCGCAATAAGTGATTCCAAATGGTGTGGAATAACATTATCAACAATAACCTTGTCCCCTTCTTGCACTGTTGCAGCAGCTAATATTGCATAAGTTCCTGCTTCAATTCGATCAGGGATAATTGTATGTGTGCAACCAGATAGTGATTCTACTCCATCAATTCGAATTACATCAGTACCAGCACCTTTAATTTTAGCACCCATACTTGTTAATAAAGTAGCTACATCGACAATCTCAGGCTCTTTTGCAGCGTTTTCAATAACAGTTCTACCATTTGCTAAAACCGCCGCTAACATGATATTAATCGTTGCACCAACACTCACTACATCTAAGTATATACGTGCACCTTTTAGTTCTTCTGCTCTTAAATAGATTGCACCTTGCTCATTTGTTACTTTTGCACCTAATGCTTCAAAACCTTTTATATGTTGATCAATAGGTCTTGGTCCAAGGTAACAGCCCCCTGGCAAGCCTATAACCGCCTGCTTAAATCTACCTAACATTGCACCCATTAAATAATAAGACGCTCGTAATTTTTTTACCTTCCCACTTGGAAGTGGCATTGCAACCATATTTGTTGGATCAATCATTATTTTTTCATCAGATACTTCTACTTGACCACCTATTTCCTCTAAAAGGTCACATAGTGTTTGAACATCTGAAATAGAAGGTACTCCTTCAAGTGTTACAGGTGAGCTTGCTAAGATAGTTGCTGGGATTAAAGCCACTGCACTATTTTTGGCACCGCTAACACGAATTGTCCCTTTTAAAGGTATACCGCCTTCTAATACAAGCTTTTCCATAGTAAACTCCCTTCTAAATGAGCAGAAGAAAATAGTAGAGAAGTAAAGTTTTTAAACTTCTCAACTGTCGAATAGTTTCTACCTATTTTCTCCAAAATTCTACTTCTCTAATCTTAGTTTATACGAGAGCCACAGTCTAATATAAAGACTTTTGCTTCTGATTGGTTAATGAAACGATCTTGAATTTCAATAAAAATTCAGTAAAACCCTTACATAAATTTTGATTAGTTAATAAAGTAGAAATAGATATTTGGTAAATTCTTAATTAGACCTATACTAATTCTAATCATTATTAGCTTATATCTTCAAGTCTAAATGAAAAAACCATAAAATTTATTGCTAAAAATGGCTTTGTTAAACAAGAAAACCGTCTAAACATAATTTAGACGGCTTAATTTATTATAATATACCATATTTCAAGCTAAAAAACTTAAAATATTACGCTTTGTTGCTAGTACCGAACTCACGGATTTTGCCAGCTACTGTTGCGATAATTGCTTCGCGACCTGGTCCAAGAACTTTGCGTGGATCGTATTGTTTTTGATCATTTGCAACAAATTCACGAACAGCTTTATTGAAAGCAATTTGGTTCTCAGTGTTTACGTTAATTTTTGCAGTTCCACGAGCGATTGCTTTTTGAATTTGTTCAGTTGGGATTCCAGTTCCACCGTGTAACACTAATGGTACATTCGTCTCGTTACCGATTTGTTCCATTTCGTCGAAACCTAATTTCGGTTCACCTTTGTATGGTCCATGAACAGAACCTAAAGCTGGAGCTAAGCAATCAATGCCAGTACGCTCAACTAGTTCTTTACACTCTGCTGGGTCAGCATAAATAATGTCTCCAACAACGTGATCTTCTTGTCCACCAACAGTTCCTAATTCAGCTTCAACAGATACACCATGAGAGTGAGCGTAGTCTACAACTTTTTTAGTTGTTTCAACGTTTTGTTCAAATGGATCGTGAGAAGCATCAATCATAACTGAAGTAAATCCAGCGTCAATTGCAGCTTTACATGCTTCGAAGCTTGAACCGTGGTCAAGATGAATTGCTACAGGTACAGTAATTTTTAAATCAATTAATAAACCTTCTACCATCTTTACAACAGTATTAAATCCACCCATGTATTTAGCTGCACCTTCAGAAACACCAAGAATTACAGGTGATTGTTCTTTTTCAGCTGCAGTAAGAATAGCAAAAGTCCATTCTAAGTTATTAATATTGTATTGACCAACAGCGTATTTACCTTCTTTTGCTTTATTAAGCATTTCAGTCATAGATACTAAAGGCATTTAAAGCCCTCCTTATATACTCTTTTATGAAAATTAATCTGCACCCATAATTTTACTAACAAGAATATAATGCTACAAATTGTTCTTTATTATGTAAATTATAAGGTATTTATATCACAACATAAGAATACAAAAAATGAAATGAAAACACAACAAATATCATCAAATGTTCGTATTATCGTAACATTTTAGACAATTAATCAATATTTTAATCGGTTTTATCCGTTATTTCCGAAAACGCTTTCAATTAATGGGTAAAAAATAAAAGCAGATGGTCCGCTACCCATCTGCTATTTTACTGCTGAGATTGTGGTTGTGAAGTATGTTCTCTAACAACCTTTTTAATTTCATCAATATCAAATGGTTTTGGAAAATATTGTAGTGCTCCTAATTTTTTAGCTTCTTCAATAATATCGAGTTCACCATAAGCCGTCATCAAAATTACTTTAATATCTTTATTAATTTCTTTGATTCGCTTTAGAATCTCCACTCCGTCCATACCTGGTATTTTCATATCAAGAATAACTAAATCGGGACAATCCTTTACTACAATATCAATTGCTTGAAAACCATTAGCTGCCTGAAATACCTCATAGCCTTCTTTTTTGAAAATTTCGTGTAAAAGCAAACGAATTCCATACTGATCGTCTACTATAAGTAATTTACTTCCCAAAAATAGTACCACCTTTCTAAAGCAGATAACCTTGCTTAAAAAAATACAAATTCCCCTAAATTTTACATTCTACTTAAAAACCCTTTTTCCTGCATTCGTTTGAAAAATTTACAAAAAATTACTTTTTTAAATTTTTTTGTATCTATCTAAATTACAGTATAATGGTTAGACCATACTTTTATAAGAGGGAGTATCATTTAATGTTAAAAATTTTTTCGACACAATTGAATGGAGTTTTCCAAAAAATAGTTAAACAAGAGGAAGTATTTGAAGATGCTTCACGCTTCCTAGCACAGGCAGTTATTGGCGAAGGATGTGTTTTTGTTCATGGTACAAAAGAATTTGCTGGTATTGTTTCAGAAATAACTGATGGTGCAGAACAAAACGACTCAATTAAACCTTTGTTGATTAACGGCGAAATCCAGTCATTATCTCCTGTAGATCGAGTACTTTTATTTACAAGACAGACGGATGATCAAGAAGCTATTCTTCTTGCTAAGAAACTATCAGAATCAAGCATTGGATTAGTGATCGTCTCTACTACGATCAATGAAGAAGACCATTTATCAGAACTAGCTGATGTATTTATTAACTATGAATTAACTAGAAAACTTGTTCCAACTGATGAGGGAGACCGAATCTGTTTACCTACCCTACTTACAGGATTATTTATTTATCACTGTCTACTACTTACAATGAGTGAAATCCTATCAGATTTTGACTGAAAAATAATTCTAAAATAACAAAAACACCCAACATGATGTTAATAAAATCTGTTGGGTGTTTTTTATTTCCTTAACCTCGGTTTTGTAGTGATGCTCCTACAAAATCTCTGAATAATGGTTGTGGTCTATTTGGACGAGAAATAAACTCTGGGTGGAATTGAGAAGCTACAAACCATGGATGATTTGGCAACTCAATAATTTCGACTAAACGACCATCTGGGCTAGTACCTGAGAAGATAAATCCTTCTTGTTCCATTTGTTGACGGTATTCATTATTGAACTCATAACGATGACGATGACGTTCGTAAACAACTTCTTCTCCGTAAGCTTCGTATGCTTTTGAACCTTCAACTAATTTACATGGATATAAACCTAAACGTAATGTACCACCTAAATCTTCTACATCTTTTTGTTCTGGTAATAAATCGATAATTGGATAGTTAGTAGTAGGATCGATTTCAGCTGAGTGAGCACCTTTCAAGCCTAAAACATTTCTAGCATATTCAATTGACGCAATTTGCATACCTAGACAAATTCCTAAGAATGGTACGTTATTTTCACGAGCAAATTGTGAAGTTAAGATTTTGCCTTCAACACCACGGTCTCCGAATCCACCTGGTACAAGAATTCCGTCTACATCGCTTAAAAGTTCGTTTACATTAGCTGATGTAACTTCTTCTGCATTAATCCATTTAATTTCAATTTCGCTATCAAAAGCATATCCTGCGTGTTTTAATGCCTCTGCTACTGAAATATAAGCATCTTGTAATTCTACATATTTACCAACAAGAGCAATTTTTGTTGATTTAGTTAAGTTTTTAACTTTGTCTACTAAAGAAATCCACTCTGTCATATCTGCTTCATTTGTTTGTAGTTTTAAATGATTACATGCGATACTGTCTAATCCTTGTGCTTGTAATGCTAATGGGATTTCGTAAAGAGTATCTGCATCTACACATTCGATTACATCTTTAGCATCTACATCACAGAATTGAGCAATTTTATCTTTCATTTCCTGTGGTACAGATGTTTCTGAACGTAATACAATCACATTTGGTTGAATACCAATGCTACGAAGTTCTTTTACACTATGTTGAGTTGGTTTTGTTTTTAACTCACCAGCAGCTTTAATATAAGGCAGAAGTGTACAGTGAACATACATTACGTTGTCACGACCTACATCGCCTTTAATTTGACGAATAGCTTCGATAAAAGGTAATGACTCGATATCACCAACTGTTCCACCGATCTCAGTGATAACAACATCAGCATTCGTTTCGCGACCTGCACGGAATACTTTATCCTTAATCTCATTTGTAATGTGTGGGATAACTTGTACAGTTCCTCCTAAGTAATCTCCACGACGTTCTTTTTGTAATACCGTAGAATAAACTTTACCACATGTAACATTATTGAATTTTGTAACGTTAATATCAACAAATCTTTCATAATGACCTAAGTCTAAGTCCGTTTCTGCACCGTCATCTGTTACGAAAACTTCACCATGTTGGTATGGACTCATTGTTCCAGGATCTAAGTTAATGTACGGATCGAACTTTTGAATTGTTACATTTAATCCTCTGTTTTTTAGTAGTCGCCCTAAAGATGCTGCAACAATCCCTTTACCAAGAGAAGAAACTACGCCACCTGTTACAAAAATATACTTTGTCATAATTGAGCCCCTTTCATTTTTAGCATTCGTATTTTATTTTTCCTTACAAAAAATTACAAAGCTAAACCTTTATAAAAAATTATTTAATAACATTTTGTATGCATGCTTTATTGTCATCCAAAATTGGGTTTTTTCATGCAAATTTTTAACACTTGAATCTAAAGGAACCATTTCATTTATTGTTTCATTACATTAAGTATTTGTAAAAAAACAAAGACGCCCCCTATTTAAAATAGGGAGCGTCAAAATATATTTCGTTCTTTTTAAAGAGCCCAATAAGAATTCTACTCATTCAGTAGTTAAAAGTCAAGAACTTATAGTTCTTCTTCCTCTTCAAATTCATCTAATTCTTCTTCTTCATCTTCTAGCTCTAAATCTTCATCATCTATTTCAAGGTCTTCATCATCTTCATCGATTTCTTCGTCATCAAACTCATCAGTTTCATCATCATCAACTAGATCTTCATCTAACTCGTCTAAATCAAGTTCTTCCTCTTCAAAATCATCATCTTCAGTTACGTCATAATCTTCGAACTCATCGTCTTCTTCCAATTGTTTACGTTTCTTCTTAGGTTTTGCAACAGGTAATACTTCTTCTTCTGCTTGATCGTATGGGTACCAAGCACGTAATCCCCAACGATTTTCACCTAAACATACGAAACGGCCATCAATATTTAATTCTGTATAAAACTGAGGAAGTTTTTCTAATAGTGCCTCTCTAGTTACACCTAAAACTGTTGCCATTTGGTCAACTAAATCGTAAAAAGAAATAGGTTCCTTTGTTTCAGAAAAAGTTTCATATGCTAATTCAATAAGCGATAATTCTTTTAATTGCTCTTCCGAGTATTGCTTTAAACTCAAGGTAAGCACTCCTTTAAAAATAATATTTTAACCATAATTTAATAATATTATGTATAAATTTTACTAGTTAGCTATAAAATACATATCTTTCATTATAAACAAAACTAAGTTAAATATGCTAGCACCTTGTCTATATTTTTCAATATTAGATTATTTTTTTGCGAAAATAGTAAAATGAGCGTCTAAAAGACGCCCATTCTACCTAACCCAAGTAACATGCCCCTTTTGCTGCCTTAAAACAGGACAATCGGCTTTTTACAATTCTTTTTACATATTTCTACGGTATTGTCCGCCTACTTCATATAATGCTTGAGTGATTTGTCCTAAACTAGCAACGCGAACAGTATTCATTAGCTCTTCGAATAAATTGCCATTCTGACGGGCAACTTGTTTTAATTGTTCTAGAGCAACTTGTGCTTCTGATTTATGTTTCACTTGGAATTGTTCTACATGATCAATTTGCGATTGTTTTTCTTCGTAGCTTGATCTAGCGATTTCCATTGTATTGATTGATTCCATTTGTTCGTTAGGATTGATGTAAGAGTTTACTCCTATAATTGGAAGTTCACCATTATGTTTAAGTGTTTCATAATAAAGTGACTCTTCTTGAATTTTGCCACGTTGATATTGAAGCTCCATCGCACCTAATACGCCACCACGATCACTGATTCTCTCAAACTCTTTTAAGACTGCTTCTTCTACTAAGTCTGTTAGTTGCTCAATGATAAATGATCCTTGGATTGGATTTTCATTCTTCGATAGACCATTTTCTTTTTGAATAATAAGCTGAATCGCCATTGCTCGACGTACAGATTCCTCCGTAGGAGTTGTAACAGCTTCATCATATGCATTTGTATGAAGTGAATTACAGTTATCATATAAAGCCAGTAACGCTTGTAACGTAGTACGAATATCATTAAATGCCATCTCTTGAGCATGTAATGAGCGACCTGATGTTTGAACATGGTATTTAAGTTTTTGGCTACGTTCAGATGCACCATATTTTTCTTTCATAGTAACAGCCCAAATTCTTCTCGCTACACGTCCTATTACGGAGTACTCAGCATCAAGTCCATTACTAAAGAAGAACGATAAATTATGGGCAAAATCATCAATTTTCATGCCTCGACTTAAATAATATTCAACGTAAGTGAATCCGTTAGATAAAGTGAATGCAAGTTGTGAAATCGGATTTGCTCCGGCTTCAGCAATATGGTATCCAGAAATTGAAACTGAATAATAATTACGAACATTATTATCAATAAAATACTGCTGAATATCGCCCATCATTTTTAAAGCGAATTCTGTTGAGAAAATACATGTATTTTGCCCTTGATCCTCTTTTAAAATATCAGCTTGAACAGTACCACGAACTTTTTGTAAAGTTATTCGCTTTATTTCAGTAAATTCTTCAACTGTTAAAATACGGCCTAATTCTTTTTCTTTGATTTCAACTTGTTGATGGATAGCAGTATTTAAGAACATAGCTAAAATAATTGGTGCTGGACCATTAATTGTCATAGAAACAGATGTTGAAGGACTACATAAATCAAAACCATTGTAAAGCTCAATCATATTTTCTAAAGTACATACATTAACTCCACTCTCACCTATTTTCCCAAAAATATCAGGACGGATTGCTGGGTCTTCTCCGTATAGAGTTACTGAATCAAATGCTGTACTTAAACGTTTAGCTGGGTCATTCTCACATAAATAGTGGAATCGTTTATTCGTTCTGCTTGGAGGTCCCTCACCAGCAAATTGTCTCTTCGGATCTTCATCTTGACGCTTGAATGGGAATACTCCAGCTGTAAACGGGAAATATCCAGGTACGTTTTCCTTCGCAACCCATCTTAATAAATCTCCATAATCTCGATAGGTAGGTACAGATACTTTCGGTATTTTTGTACCCGATAAAGTTGTAGTTGTTAACTCAACTTTAATTTCTTTATCTCTAATTTTTTGAATTAGTTGATCTTGTGAATAAGCTTCTTTAATCAATTTAAAATGATTTAGAGCTTGTTTTGTAGATGGAGCAAGAGATTCTTCAAATTTATTTTTCAAATCTACTAATGTATGCTTTGCATCTTCAATATTTTGTGACTCTATTTCAGACAATGTTCCTTCAATTTGATAAAGCTTTGAAGCTTTTGCTGCCTCAATTTCAGTATTTTCGTGATAGTTTCTTACCGTTTCTGCAATTTCTCTTAAATAAAAACGACGATTACTTGGAATAATGACATGTTGTTTCTCAACATTCCCCGGCTTAATATATGTCGTGGTCCACTCATTTGTAGTGTGTTTTTCAATTGATTTTGTTAAAGCTAAAAATAAATTATTAGTTCCTGCATCGTTGAACTGACTTGCTATTGTTCCGTATACAGGCATTGTAGCGATATCATCATGGAAAAGATGGCGACTACGTTGATATTGTTTTTGAACAAGACGTAATGCATCTTCTGATCCTTGACGTTCAAATTTATTAATTGCAATCAAATCTGCAAAGTCAATCATATCAATTTTTTCTAATTGAGAAGGTGCTCCAAATTCACTTGTCATAACATACAGATGAATATCACTGTACTGAGTAATTGCAGCATCACCTTGACCGATACCACTTGTCTCAACAAAAATAACGTCAAAATCAGCTGATTTTAAGATTGAAATAGTATCCTCTAATGCATTTGAGATTTCAGATTGACTATCTCGAGTAGCTAAACTTCGCATATACACATTTGGATGGTGAATTGAATTCATTCGAATACGATCACCTAATAGTGCCCCACCTGTTTTACGTTTTGTTGGATCAATTGAAACAATACCAATTGTTTTTTCTGGAAACTCTTGAATAAAACGGCGTACTAGCTCATCTGTTAATGAACTCTTACCCGCTCCACCAGTACCTGTCATACCAATTACTACACTTTTACTAGTTTCTGATTTTTCTAATGTTGCGGCCATCTCTAAGCTTGAATCTAGAGATCCTTTATTTTCAGCTAAAGTAATAAATCTAGCAATTTCTTTATGATTTGTAGCAGATAGTTTTTGAACGTTTTCTAAGTCCTTCAAAGGTGGAAGAAAATCTGTGCTTTGTAACATATGATTAATCATTCCTTGAAGTCCCATTATACGGCCATCTTCAGGAGAATAGATTTTAGTGATTCCGTATTCTTCTAATTCCTCTTGTTCTTTAGGCAAAATTACGCCACCGCCACCACCAAATAGCTTAATGTGAGAAGCGCCTCTTTCTTGAAGCAAGTCGTACATATATTTAAAGTACTCCATATGTCCACCTTGGTAGGAAGAAATTGAAATACCTTGTACATCCTCTTGAATTGCTGCGTTAATAATTTCTTCAACAGAGCGGTTATGCCCTAAATGAATAACTTCAACACCATTTTCTTGCAATAATCTTCTAATCATATTGATTGACACGTCATGGCCATCAAATAAGCTTGATGCAGTAACGAAACGAATCTTGTGCTTAGCTTGATACTTTTCTACCATACTAATCATCCCCCAGAATTATAATTGCCTTTTTTTGTAAAAGAAAACTTGGTAAAGGGCTATCCATATTCCTTGTACCAAGTTATCCTAATCATTCGTAATGCTAAAGAAGAATAAATATTCTTTTTTATAGCATTCTTGAGATTACTAGTTTTTGAATTTCTTGTGTTCCTTCATAGATTTGAGTGATTTTAGCATCTCGCATAAAGCGTTCTACCGGATAATCCTTCGTATATCCATAGCCACCGAAAACTTGTACTGCCTCTGTTGTAACTTTCATCGCAGTATCTCCTGCAAGTAATTTAGACATAGCAGATTCCTTACCATATGGAAGTCCATTAGATTCTAACCATGCAGCTTGATAAGTTAATAGACGAGAAGCTTCGATACTTGTAGCCATATCTGCAAGTTTAAATGAGACACCTTGTTGAGCAATAATTGGTTTACCAAATTGAACACGCTCTTTAGCATAATCAACTGACGCATCTAAAGCACCTTGTGCAATACCAACTGCTTGAGCAGCGATTCCATTTCTACCACCATCAAGAGTTTGCATCGCAACTTTAAATCCTTTACCTTCTTCACCTAATAGGTTTTCAGCTGGGATACGGCATTCTTCAAAAATAATTTCAGTTGTTGGCGATGAACGAATACCTAATTTACTTTCTTTCTTACCAACTGAAAAACCTGGTGTATCACTTTCAACGATAAATGCAGAAACTCCGTGTTTATTTGTAGGATCAGTCACGGCAAATACTACGTAAATTTCCGCTTCTCCACCATTAGTAATAAATATTTTTGAACCATTTAATATATATTCATTTCCTTCTTTTCTAGCAGTCGTTCTCATACCACCAGCATCTGACCCAGACCCTGGTTCAGTTAATCCATAAGCACCGATTTTTGTTCCTTGTGCTAACGGTTTTAAGAATTTTTGTTTTTGTTCTTCAGTACCAAATTTAAATATCGGCCAACTAGCTAATGAAGTGTGAGCTGATAAAGTTACACCCGTTGAAGCGCAAACTCTAGAAAGCTCTTCAACCGCGATAACGTAAGCTAAATAATCGCTACCGATTCCACCATATTCCTCTGGGAATGGAATACCTGTTAATCCCAACTCAGCCATTTGATCAAAAATTGAACGGTCAAATTTTTCATGCTCATCACGCTCAGCAGCTGACGGAGCAACCTCATTTCTAGCAAAATCTCTTACCATTTTACGAATCATTTCATGTTCTTCACTTAAACGAAATTGCATAGATCATTTCCCCCGATTTTTGCTAGGACAAGGATCACAGTCAAATAAGAGGTTTTAATTAAAGATAATTATTTTATATCCTATTCCCCTTAACTTAATTGCTCCCTTATCACTGCCATGTTGTTTTTGTCGATTTTTGTAAGCGTTAACAAAAAATTTTGTACTTTAACTAAAAAGATAGTCTACTTCGTATATTATTAGACAAAAATCTGAAAATTCCTGTTATTTTTTGTAGAAAAATTTTTACGTCTATAAGGAAGGAAAAACAAGGTCAAGTTAATAGGCAAAAATAGAAAAGCAAAAAAAATAACAGCTTAAGGTAGGCAGTACTTGGACAGAAGGAAATATTCCCTCTATACCATTCCTGCTCTTCCCATACCCTGCTATTTTTGCTTTTCTTCTTATCGCACCTCTACTAAGACTGCGTCTCCTTGACCACCGCCGCTGCAGATTGCAGCAATACCTAAGCCGCCACCTCTTGCTTTAAGTGCATTAATTAATGAAACGATGATTCTTGCACCGCTTGCTCCAATTGGATGTCCTAGAGCAATAGCTCCACCATTTACATTTATTTTTTCTAAAGGTATATCTGCAATTTTCGAACTTGCTAAAACGACTGCTGCGAATGCTTCGTTAATTTCAAATAAATCAATATCTGAAATCTTTTTATTTGTTTTTTGTAATAATTTTTGAATGACATACCCCGGAGTTCTTGGGAAGTCCTTAGCTTCTACAGCCATTGATTCTGTTGCAACAATTGTAGCTAATGGTAGATAGCCATTTAATTTTGCATCTTCCTCACTCATTAATAAAAGAGCTGCAGCACCGTCATTTAGTCCAGGAGCATTTCCAGCTGTGATTGTTCCATCACGATCAAATGCTGGCGATAGCTTAGCTAATTTTTCAATAGTAGTATCCTCTCTTGGACACTCATCTACTTCAATTTTTGTTACGACTCCTTTTTTGCCAACCGACTCAATCGTTACGATTTCTTCTTTAAATTTCCCTGTTTTAATCGATTCAACTGCAAGTTGATGACTACGAAGTGCCCACTCATCTTGTTGCTCACGAGATATGTTTTCGATTTTAGCAACTTCACTTCCATATGTACCCATATGAACGCCAGTAAATGAACAAGTTAAACCATCCACTAGAAGACCATCTTTTAACTCTGTATTCCCCATTTTATTTCCCCATCTTAATGAGGTTTGATAAAAAGGTGTATTACTCATAGATTCCATTCCGCCTGCAACTATACGGTTACTTTCACCAGATCGAATCAATAAATCAGAAAGCATAACACTACGCATACCAGATGCGCACACTTTATTTATTGTTTCTGATCTAGTTTCCCAAGGTAATCCTGCATTACGAAGTGCCTGTCTTGAAGGTAATTGTCCTTGGCCACCTTGTAAAACAGTTCCCATTATTACATCATCGATTGTTTCTAACGGATGGTTAACACGGCTCAAAGTTTCTTTAATAGCAAAACCACCTAATTGGGCAGCACTAAAGCCCTTTAATGCGCCTCCAAAACGGCCTAAAGGTGTACGAACTGCACTTACTATAACTGTTTTAGTCATCCCACTTTCCCCCTAAAAATTTTATCTATTTCTCCTTTATAATAAGATCCTATAATTAATCAATTCACTAAATAAAAGGCAGTTTAAAACGTTGCCAGGCAGTCTGAAAGGTGTACAAGTTGCACACCTTTCATTGCTATTTTATGAAGATTGAAAAGTTATAGAACTTTTATGAAGCTTGGTTTTGTTTATCACCAAAAATTGATAACTCTAAAAGCTCTGCTATATCTAGTGTTTTCACATTTTCTTCGACCTCTTTTGCTTTTGTTCCATCTGATAGCATTGTTAAGCAATAAGGACAACCTGTTCCAATTACATTTGGACTAACTGCAAGTGCTTGTTCAGTACGTGTTACATTAATACGATTACCAACATGCTCTTCCATCCACATTAATCCTCCGCCCGCTCCACAGCACATACCTGTTTCACGTTTACGCTCCATTTCAACCAGTTTGACACCAGGTATTGCACGAAGTATATCCCTAGGAGCTTCATAAACTTCATTGTATCGACCTAAATAGCATGAATCATGGTAAGTAATCACTTCATTTACTTGATGAACCGGCTTTAACTTACCTTCTTTAACCAGTTGAGATAATAATTCTGTATGATGATAAACTTCTATTGATAAACCAAAATCAGGATATTCATTTTTAAATGTGTTATAAGCATGCGGATCAATTGTTACTAATTTGCTGACTCCCGCTTTTTCAATTTCAGCGATATTATTACTTGCTAACTCTTGGAATAAGAATTCTTGACCTAATCGTCTAGGTGTATCGCCAGAATTTTTCTCCTTATTTCCTAAAATTGCAAACTTAATTCCAGCTTCATTCATTAGTTTCGCAAATGCTAATGCTATTTTTTGGCTACGGTTATCATATGAACCCATTGCACCAACCCAGAATAAGTACTCAATTTCTTCTCCAGCTTTCTGAGCTTCTTTTACTGTAGGGATATGGATACTTTCATCAAGTTCTCTCCAGTTTTCACGATCTTTACGATTTAATCCCCATGGGTTTCCTTGACGTTCGATATTTGTCATTGCACGTTGAGCATCAGGTTGCATCTTACCTTCTGTTAAAACTAAATAACGACGTAAATCAATTACTTTTTCAACATGCTCATTCATTACTGGACATTGATCTTCACAGTTACGACAAGTTGTACATGCCCAAATCTCTTCTTCAGTAATTACGTCACCAATTAAACTTGGACTATATTCCAATGTTGCTGCTGATTCTTGTTTTCCTTGTGATGCAAATGCTAATTGATTTCCTTTTGTTTTAGAAAAGGCAACTGTTGGAACCCAAGGTGCACGGGACGTTACAACAGCCCCTGTTTCAGTTAAATGGTCACGAAGTTTTAAAATTAAATCCATCGGTGACAGCATTTTTCCAGTTGCAGTAGCTGGACATACATTAGTACAACGACCACATTCAACACAAGCATATAAGTCAATTAACTGTGATTGACGGAAGTCGCTAATTTTCCCAACACCAAATGTCTCTTGTGTCTCATCTTCAAAATCTATTTTTTCTAATTTTCCTGCTTTCGTTAAACGATTAAAATAAACGTTCGCTGGACCAGCAAGTAAATGTGCGTGTTTTGATTGAGGTACATATACTAAGAACGTTAAAAGTGAAATTAAGTGAGTCCACCAAGCAACATAAAATAATGAAATTGATAAAGGCTTACTAATTCCGTTAAAAATTGTTGCAATTAATGATGCAATTGGTTCGTGAAAGCTCGTTGCTTCACCATGCCAAATGATTCCCATACCATTACCAAATAGTGTTGATAGCATTAATAAACCAATAAAAATAAGAACTAAACCGCTTTTCCAACCTCTTTTTAGTCGAACTAACTTTTCAATATATCGTCGATGGAAGGCCCACACAACTGCCACCAATATTAGTAGCGCAATGATTTCTTCAAAAAATGTAAATGCACCATACAAAGGTCCAAGAGGTAAATGAGCGCTAGGAACAAGACCTCTTATAATAAAATCTAAAGCCCCTGCTTGAACTAAAATGAATCCATAAAAGAATAACAAATGAATAAATCCACTTTTCTTATCCTTCAATAGCTTTTTTTGTCCAAAAACATTGACCCAAATTTTTCGGAAACGTTCTTTCAAATTTCTTTCAAATTCTTCTTTTTTACCTAATTTGATGTAGGCAAGTCTTGTTTGAATCAGGTAAATGAATAAATAAATTGCATAAACTGTAATTGCCACAAACCCTAGTGCGTTCAAATACAAAAGTGCATGATTCATGATGTATTCCTCCCCCAATTTTCCCGGCTATAAAGAAAACGCTTACTGTTTAAAAATTTATAACCATAATAATATTCAGAAAATATATAATTTAATTATATTATGAATGACTATTCAGTCAAATACTTTTTCATATTAAATTAGCTCTTTTTCATATTCTTCAATGGATATGGTCATACTATCAACACGTAAAAGGTAAAGGAGTTTAATTATATGATTCTTTGTATTTGCTTAATTGCTCTACTCTTTCTTATACTCCTTGCTAGCTTAGATCTTTATTTTGGCTATAAAGCCTTTCATAAATATGATAAAACTTGTCCATTTAAAAAAAGAAATAGTGAAACAATGTTAATAACAGATGGTAATGATTTGTACAAGCATCTTCTAGACGACATAACAGAAGCAAGTAGTAGCATTTCTATGCTTTTTTATATTGTTCGAAATGATGATACATCCGAAAAATTTTTATCATTACTTGAAAAAAAAGCTCAGCAAGGATTACAGGTACGCCTTCTTGTTGATTGGATTGGAAGCTTTAGGCTTAAGCGTAAAAGAATAAAAAAACTAAAAGAAAATGGCGTGGAAGTACTTTTTAATCGGAGAACTGGATTTCCATATACTCTCTATCGGTTTCAACATCGTAACCATCGTAAGATTACAGTAATCGATCAAAAAACCGGTTATTTTGGTGGTTTTAATATTGGCAAAGAATATATTGGCTTTGATGAAGACTTAGGTTATTGGAGAGACTATCATATTCGAATGACAGGTGAAGGTGTAAAAGATTTACACATTCAATTTTTAATAGACTGGGTTAGAAGTGGCGGAGAATCCTTTACGTTAATTAATGATGATGAATTAGCAAAAGGAAAAATCGAGCATCACTTCTATTCCTCAGACTTTGTACGCATTGAGAACCTATATAAAGATTTAATAGATCAAGCAAAAAAACATATTTACATCGGTACACCTTATTTTATTCCAACAAAAAAATTGATGAACTCACTTCTTGCCGCTCTTAAACGAGGCGTCCGCATAAGTGTAATGATCCCAGAAAAAGAAGACCACAGACTAGTTAAAGAAGCGAGTTTTCCACATCTCCTTTTAATTTTAGAAGGTGGCGGGGAAGTTTTTCATTATCAGAAAGGGTTCTTTCATGCCAAAGTACTTCTCATCGATGATCATTTCTGTGATGTAGGATCCGTTAACTTTGATCGTAGAAGTCTTTGCATAAATGATGAATGGAGCTGCATTTTTTCAAGCGAGTCTTTCATTTTGAAGATTAAAGAAATATTTACAAAGGATTTAGAACGCTCAAAAACTTATCCTATTGGGCATTATAAAAATACAAATTTCCTATGGAAGTGTCGCAAGCTTTTATCTAAGCTTCTTTCTCCATTAATGTAGTCCTTTGTACATATACAAAAACCAAGGTAGAGGTGAACAAAATATGATTATTCGATTTGGATATGTATCACATGCATTATCGTTATATAATTGTTCACCTGCAAAAACTCTTACGTTTACACGTTATAAAGCCCTTGATCGAGACGAGCGTTTACAGAAATTAATTTATGTTACATCTCAAAATATCGAAAATACGTTTAGAGCACTTCATTATAATGTAGGACAACAAATTCCTTTATACAGAATGTCCTCTTCAATGGTCCCTTTGGCGACTCATCCAGATGTAGAATTCGATTTTATAAATATTTTTCACAAACAATTTAAAGAAATAGGCGATTTTATCAAAAAGCATGAATTAAGAGTTAGTTTTCATCCTAACCAATTCACGCTTTTTACAAGTGATAAAACTCATATTACTGATAATGCTGTGATTGATATGGAGTATCATTACAAAGTTCTTGAAGCAATGGGTATTTCAGACCATAGCGTCATTAATATACATATTGGAGGCGCGTATGGAAATAAAGAGCTCGCTATCCAACGTTTTTATGAAAATATAAAAAAGCTCCCTACTCATATAAAAAAACAAATGACATTAGAAAATGACGATAAAACGTATAATACAAGTGAAACACTAATGGTATGTAAAAACGAAGGTATTCCGCTCGTATTTGACTATCATCATCATATGGCAAATTTATGCGAAGAACCGTTAGAGAAATTATTACCCCTTATATTCTCTACTTGGGAGCATACATATTTGAAACCTAAGATTCATATTTCATCTCCGAAATCTGATAAAGAGTTTAGAGCGCATTCAGATTTAATTGACCTTGATTTTATTAAGCCCTTTTTTGACATCGTCAGATCAATTGGAAAAGATATCGATATAATGATTGAATCGAAAAAAAAGGATTTAGCTCTATTGCAATTAATGGAAGATATAGCGAAATGGAGAGGTTATAAGCGAATAAGTGGTGGTATAATCGAAGTTACTTAAGTTGAGTACCAAAGACATAACAGCAGAAAATAAAGTTGTTAAGAAAACCATTTAAAACCATTAATAGATCACCCTAAAAATGCTAATTTTATCATTATTAAATGTTCATTTAATGTCCGTTTTCTCTATTGACCATTTTATCTTTCAACACGCTGAAAACACTCAGATTATTAATCTGAGTGTTTTTCATTACCGTTTTGCCAACCATTATTGTTCTCATTCTTGTTTTGATTGTTTTTATAATCATTATTGCATCCATGGCAGTCTTCTTTATTTTCATTTCTTCGTTGGTCATTATTACTTGTTTTTAATTCGTGGTCATCTTTATAGTCATTTTTTTTTTTGTCTAGATGCTTTTCATTGTTGTTGGATTGTTTCTTTTGATTTTGATTCGATGATTCATGGTGTACATTTTGATTTTTATGATTCCATTGACGCTGCTTATTTCCCCAGTGCTGATCTTGATGTCTATTGTTCTGAACTTCTTTTGAATGACTATTATTTTTTTCTTTTTCTACTGTAGGTGACTTTAAACTAGAATTATTCTTGTAATTGGTTTCACCTTTTGTCACTTTTGTGGAATTAGATTTAAAACTTTTTTCTTGTTTATTTTGATTTAGACTTTGATTTTGAGTTTTAACCTTTGGCTGATCTAGTTCCTTAGAATTTGGGATATTAAAATGATTATTACTATCTTGAAAATCCATCAATTCATGATTTAGCTCACTTTGTTTATTTTCAAATTCTTTGCTCATCTTACCAGTTAATTTAATTGCTTCATCTGGTTCAATTACTTTAGATTTTTCCATTTCATCAACTAAATCATCCATAACTAAATTTAGGGGTTCATTTTTCCAGTTATCCATTTTGTCGATTACTTGTTTTCCTTGTTCATTATGACCTTTTAATGCAATGACCTTTAACTGTTTGTCCAATATTAAAGATACCTTTGCTTGTGAGTCAAATGTAACCTTTCCTGCTGCCAATGCTTCATTGTTGTTGAAATTTACAAATATAAAAGAAATAAGAATTAATCCACTCGCAATTATGACAGGTATCAATTTAGGTATGCTCAATTTCATTTTTTTATTTAAAATGATTGCATTGTTGGGGAACTGAATTTCTTCACCGATCGAATAGGATGATAATAATTTTTTACACTTTAAGTATTCTCCGTTAGCTGTTAGTACAACTACAGAAGAATGATTAACTTTTAATACAATACCATTATTCATCTTCAGTTCCCCCTTTTTAAATAGTTTTTTAAATAAATATACTCATTGACGCTAATGATACTCATGGCAATTATATACTTTCTATGTTTTTCTAGCGATTTTCGACTTATATTAGCTTTAGTTTCTAGTTCTTTCATCGGTAATTTTTTCTTTTTATATAGAAAAGTTAACATTTCTTCATCAGAAGTAACAAGGTCTACAACTGAAAAAATATGTTCTCTTGTATCTTCATGTTTAGGTGAAACCTCTACTAATGTTTCTAATGAAATTCCAAATTGTTTAAGCATCTCAGTGAAATGAATAATTTCTTCTTTACGATTTATTTCATCAAAGTTTTTTATATAAGAGCTATACACATGGTCATCATACTGTTTATGTATATCATCTGAATCAGTTTGTTCTGAGGTCAACGATTGGTATTTAGATTCCTTGCGAAAGAAATCGATTAATTCTCGTTTAATGATCAATTTAGCAAAAGATAGAAATGAAGCACCTTTTTTATATGAATATAGTTTAATAGCTTCATGAAATGCATTTAAACCGATACTAAATTCATCTTCTTGATTTGTAATATATCTTCCACAAATAGTGGAAACAGTTTTGTTTATAAAGGGAGTATATTGAACTATAAAATCATCTAGTTCTTTTGATGAAGACTGTTGTATTGTTAATACAATATCTTCAATTTTTTCTTTTCTTTTATAAAGTGTCTGAAAAATTGTAAGTAACAAGACCCGATCTCCTTTCAAAAGAGGATTGCTTAGCCATTTAAACTTAAAGGCGCCTCCACTCATTATATAATCAAATGAATGTATGAGGCACCATTTTAATTTAAACAGTTAAACTTAAGCATATCGCATCTTATGAAATGTTTCATATGATTTTATTGAAAGGTTAATGGAAATAATTACTTATTATTTTTACCATGTCCATTTCCATGGTTTACACCTTGGTTATTTGAATTCTCGTTCTTTTTCCACTCTTGCTTTTCATTTCCCTTATGGTTTCCACGATTTTCATGTTCACCTTGATTTCTATGGTTTGTACCATTTTCGTGCTTTACTACGTGTTTTTCTTCATGCTTTACTACATGTTTTTCTTCTTTTTCAACTTTTACTTTTTTAACTTTAACCGGTTTTACTTCTTTTGACTTATGTTCAGGTTTTTGATGTTCTTCCTTAGGCTCTACTGTTACTGGTTTTGTAGCAACTTCAGTAGCGCCATCTTTGTCATCATTTTCACCTTGATCATCTTCATTAACATTTTTCACGTCTGTGTCATTTACGTCTTCAATTTTAGTGATTGTTGTAATAACTTCTGGAGTAGCTGACTGATCAGTAGTTGAATCAGGATATTGAACTGTAATAACTGGTTTTAAAGCAGTTGAATCCTGTTCTGTATGCTTTAAGATTTTCTCTAATCTATCAGAAATTTTGTTAAAGCTCTTTTCAATATTTTTAGCAATCGCAGCTTTTGCTTTTGGATTTTTAACTTGATCTAAAACATTCGCTAAAACAAGTAAATTGTTATTTAAATGGTGTTGAATTTTTGCAATTTCTTTTTGCTCTTTTGTTAATTTTTGTTTTTCATGCTTGTCTGTTTCAACTTTATCTTGATCTTCTTTTTCAGTTTCTTGTTTGTCTGTTTCAGCTTTATCTTGATCTTCTTTTTCAGTTTCTTGTTTGTCTGTTTCGGCTTTATCTTGATCTTCTTTTTCAGTTTCTTGTTTGTCTGTTTCGGCTTTATCTTGATCTTCTTTTTCAGTTTCTTGTTTGTCAGTCTCAACTTTTTCAGTGTCTTCTTTTTCTACTTCAGTTGAATCTCCTGCTGGTTTCGTAGTTACAGTATCTTCTGTTGTTGTTTCTGAAGTCGTTGGCTCAGTAACAGTTGGAAGTTTACCATCCAGTTGGCCTTGAGCAGTGTCCATTTGACTAATAGCTTCTTTTAATGTTTCTTTTGCTAAATCTTCTTTGCCTTCTTTAATTAATTCTCTTGCTTCATGAATGCGCTCTTGTGCAAATTGTGCTAAAAGTTCTGCTTCTTTAACTTTGTCTGTTGTTAGTAAAAGTTGAATTTTTTCTACTGTTGTTTTTACAAAATAGAAGAAATCGCCTTTAACTAATGCAGGTGCTTCTTCCTTTTGGTCAGTTGGTGAAACTGTATCATTTTCAGCAGCAAGTACTGAACTAGAGAATCCTAACTGAGATAATAATAGTGCTGTAGCAGTCGTATGTACTAATAACTTTTTCATTAATTTTTTCCCCTTTGTAAAAGATTTCTTAAATTATTCTCACTATAACTATTCGTAGAAACTTTCATTTTTTAGGGGGTCGTTTTAAAAAAATTTTAAAAAATTAATAAAAAAATGGTGAAACTTGTTTTTTTTCCCTATTTACCGACAAAGTTGCACAAAATAACTTACTAAAAAAATACAAAATAATACTTTGGAAATTTGATTAAGTAAACAAAAAAGTACCATACCCTTAATCAGGGCATGATACTTTTAATTTACTATTTACATTTTTTCTGGTGCAGAAACTCCCACTAAAGCTAATGCATTTTGTAACGTAACTTGAACTGCCTTCATTAAAGCTAGTCTAGCTTTTGACTTTTCAACATTTTCAGCATCTAATACTTTTTCTGCGTTATAGAAGCTGTGGAATGTACCAGCTAATTCAAACACATAGTTTGTAATATGATGCGGAGTACGTTTTGAAGCAGCTAATGAAACCGTTGCTGGGAATTCTCCTAATTTCTTTAATAACTCATATTCTTTTTCAGACGAAACAAGGCTGTAATCAGCTTCTCCATTGTAAACAATACCCATTTCTTCTCCTTGACGAAGAATACTACAAACACGAGCGTGAGCATATTGTGAATAATACACTGGGTTTTCATTTGATGTAGAAACAGCTAAGTCCATATCAAAGTCTAAATGAGAATCACAACCACGCATTGCAAAGAAATAACGAGTTGCATCAGTACCTACTTCTTCCATTAAATCTCGTAACGTTACAGCTTTACCTGTACGTTTACTCATTTTAACTTTTTCACCATCTTGATATAACTGAACCATTTGGATAATTTCTACTTCAAGCGTATCAGCATTATATCCTAATGCTTGAATTGCTGCTTTCATTCGAGGAATATATCCGTGATGGTCAGCCCCAAGAATATCAATTAATTTATCTGCACCACGACTAAGCTTGTCTCGGTGGTAAGCGATATCCGGAGTTAAATAAGTATAAGTGCCATCGCTTTTTATTAGTACACGGTTTTTGTCATCACCATATGTTGTAGAACGGAACCAAGTTGCTCCTTCTTCTTCATATGTTTCACCACGTTGTTTTAAATCATCAAGAGCCTCTAAAACTTTGCCATTTTGATATAATGAAGTTTCTGAATACCATACATCAAATTCTACTCTGAAATTACGTAGGTCTCGTTGTAGTTTTTCCATTTCTAATTTTAACCCGTACTCACGGAAGAACTTGTAACGAGTCTCTTCTGGTTCATTCACATAACGGTCACCGAATTCAGCAGCTAAAGTTTTACCGATCTCAATAATGTCTGAGCCATGATAGCCATCTGCTGGCATTTCTTTATCCATTCCAAGTGCTTGCATATATCGAGCTTCTACCGAAAATGTTAAATTATTAATTTGGTTTCCAGCATCATTAATATAATATTCGCGAGTTACTTCATAACCTGCTTTATCTAAAATATTACATAATGAATCTCCAAATGCAGCTCCACGAGCATGACCTAAATGTAAATCTCCAGTCGGATTTGCCGAAACAAACTCAACTAAAATCTTTTCACCGTTACCAAAGTTTGTTTGGCCATATTCATTTCCCGATTTAATAATCATTGGAATTAAATCAGTAAGGTAACTATTATCCATATAAAAATTGATGAAACCTGGTCCAGCAATTTCTACTTTCTTAATGCTTGCTTTACTTTGATCAAAAGAATTAATTAATTCCTCTGCAATCATTCTAGGAGCCTTTTTAGCTACACGTGCTAATTGCATTGCCATATTTGTTGAAAAATCTCCGTGCGTTTTATCTTTAGGTGATTCTAATACGACTTGTGGTAATTGTTCCTCCGTTGCTAAACCTGCCTTTAATACCGCCGCTTCGATTTCATTTTTCAAACGACTTTTTACTTGTTCTAATGTATTCATATCGTTGCCTCCTTAATTGATACTGTAATGTTATATGACCCAGCATTTTCATCTCCTACGAATAACTTATATCCTAATTGAAGTACTCCTTTTAAAGGTCCTTCAGATACTAGAAATTGTAGTTTTTTTGTATATGCCTTAGTTTGAAATACTCCTAATTCATTTGAGAAAGTACCTTCTGTTGTTTCATTTACTCTGTATTGATGACGCATCATAACTCCGCCATTACGAATAATTGTTACTTCCCCTTTACCTATTTTCATAGTAGCCTTTACTTTTCGGTCCTCGTGATTTTCATCAAATAATAAATAAGAAACATCATCTTTTTTATAGTATAAGCCATTTGCTTGAAAACTGATTTTATCACGCCCGTGCGGATCTTTTATCAAAGTCTCAAAGTCAATTGAGACAGGTATGCCTTGTTGTCCTTTCACTTTTACACGTCCTTTTCTCCCCATGAACGTAACGAATCACATCCAAAAATCATCTTTTCCCATTTTAGCATAATCTAATTAAAAAAATAAAATAGGTAACAAAAAAATTGTGAAAAATATTCATTAAAGTGAACGAAATAATATGGCTATCTAAAAATTAAGGTACTTTCTTATTTCAATAGGACTTTCTTAACATAATATCCGTAGCTTCGTTCAATGATGAATTTCATCCATAAAATATGTGTGAACGGTTTAATGAGAGTTTTTTTCGATAAAATAGGTCATTTTCAATAACAATAATCGGCCATATTTATTTCGACTGACTAAAACTAAAAATGCCGGAACTATTACTCATTGAACCTCATCTAATGTCAATTGTATCAAAACATACTAACAAAATAATCTTGCTGTGAAAGTAGGAGGATTTTTGTTTTCAATTGAAAACTGTTTGTGAGACAATTAAGAACATATGAAGAATAAAAGGAGATTTTATGAAAACAATCGCACAACTATCATCTAGCAAACTATTTTTCATTGGTCTAGGCATTGGAATCATTTCATTATCGAGTATTTTTCTCATTTATTTGTACGCCTTTTTCGTGCCATTCGTTGTTGGACTGATTTTATGGTTCATTTTCAAACGAAAAGCAATCATGTTCGGCAGTTTTACAGCAGCATTAATCGGATTACTTGCACTGATCGGCTTCATCGTTTATCTAATGATGTTCGGTCATTTCGGACCATGAAAACCAGCTCGTAAAGGGCTGGTTTTTGTTTGTTTATAAAAAACAAAAAAAAACCGCTAGGAATACATAATTCCTAGCAGGTTTTCTCCATTTATCGAGAAATACACGATAATATTAGTGTGCAGATTCTGCTTTATCGATATGAATTAAATGTTTTTTATTAATAAACAAGAAAATTACCGATAGTAATACGAAACATCCACCTACATAAAAAGGTACGTGTGGATTATACCATTCAGCAAGTTTACCTGCTAAATATGGTGCAATTGCTCCACCAAGGAAACGTAAAAAGCTATATGCAGCTGATGCTGTTGAACGTTCAACTGGAGCTGCTTGCATTACTGCCGTTGTAATTAATGTATTGTTATTTCCTAAAAATGCACCAGCAATTATTACACAAACAATAATGACACTATTCGTATCTGTTCCAATTCCCATAACGATAAGTGTGATAGCGAAAAGAGTTAACATAGCATACATCGATTTAAGTGTACCAAATTTTTTTTGTAATTTTGGTGCCATAAATACAGATGTAATTGCTAATAAAAGTCCCCATCCTAAGAATACGAATCCTAAACCATGCTCCTTTAATCCCATAAAGAATGGTGAAAATGCTAATAAAGTAAAGAATCCAAAGTTATATAAAAATGCTGTAATACCTAATGTAAATAATGATCTATGTTTAAGTGCACGGAATGGATCAAGGAACGATGTTTTTTTCGTATTTTGTGTGACAGGTGTTTTTGGCATCATAAAGGAAAGAGATAAAAATGCAATTACCATTAAGCAAGCTACACCAAAAAATGGGCCTCTCCAAGAGATTGAACCTAATTCTCCACCTAAAAGTGGGCCAACTGAAATCCCAAGACCAATCGCAGTTTCGTATAAAATAATCGATTGTGCAACACCTGATCTAGATAATGAAACAATAGCAGATAATGCAGTCGCAACGAATAGTGCGTTACCTAGACCCCAACCTCCGCGTAACCATACTAATTCCCATATACTGCTTGAATTTCCTCCAAGACCTGCGAAGACTGCAATAATTAGTATACCTAACAGAAGTGTCCACTTAATTCCAATACGTGAAGAAATAAAACCTGTTATTAACATCGCGAATGCCATTACTAAATTGTAACTTGTAAAAAGAAGCGTTACATCACTTTTAGAAGCATGCATTTTTTCAGCAATTGCTGGTAAAATTGGGTCAACTAATCCAATTCCCATGAATGCAATAATACAAGCAAAACCAACAGCCCAAATAGCTTTTGGCTGATTCAAAAGACCTGACTTTTGATTTACATTTGTCCTTTGATTTTTACTTTTTGCCAAGTTTGACATATTTCATCCATCTCCCATATTATTTATTGTTCTAATGCTTTTTTCACCCTCTGATACATCTCATTCATTTCATCTCGAATGTCGTTCATTTTTTTAAGCTTTTCATCAATCATTTTTAATTGTTGAGCGAGTACTTCTTCAGCTCCTAATAGACTTTTCTTTCTTTCATCTTCATTCATCTTTTCCTTGTTTTCTCTATATTGCAATCGGAATTCTTCAAACGCCTCACTGATTGCCATATACTCCTGAACCTCCTGCAAAGAAAAACCAAGAACATCACGGACATTCATTATTTTCTTTAAACGTTCGATATGAAGATCTGAATAAAGTCGAAATCCTCCTTCACTTCTTTCAGGTGGAGAAATTAAACCAATTTCTTCATAATAACGAATCGATCGCTTTGTTAATCCACATTCTTTCGCTACTTCATCTATCTTGTAGAGCAAATCGATTGCCTCCTTTCGAAATGAATATAACTTTTTTATATCACTTATTTATCTTACTCCTAATGTATCGTTAACGTCAACGTTAACTTTGTACATATTTTTATTTTTATTTTTCTACAAAATTGTTGTTTTACTATAAAAACAGTACAAATAATCATATTTTCGCCCGATTCAAAAAACCCGAAAGATAAATACGGCTTTTGCGCATTTTCTTTCGGGTTCTAAAAAATAACATATAAAATTTTATCTTAAGCCGTTTGCTGTAATTTTCTCATTTTTTTAACTTTATTTTTTCGTTTTAACGCCCACATTGTAATCCCAGTTATCCCCAAACCAAGTGGTGCTATTCCAACTAAGGCATAAATTGTTTTTACGAAAATACCACCAAAAGTTCCTCTATGTAAACTTTCTCGCCAAACAAAGAATTGATCATAGACTGTCTTAGTATTTTTCGAAAAAGTTCCTAAATGCTTTCCAGAAAATTGATCGAAAAATTCGCTTGTATTTCCTTTCCCTTCAGGGTCGTAACTACCATCACTTAATTGGGCTTCAATAACACCTTCTTTTTCCGATGGAAGTCTTAACTTGTATAATTCACCTTCTGGGTGCAATTTATTAATTTGAGCAACTATTGTTTCTAGTCCTATTTGATTTTTACCATTATCAACTGATTTAAGTTCTTCAGGATAATTAGATGTAAATTTCAATTTCAAAGATTCTTCGATATTTTCTTGGAATGGAAATAGCATTCCTGTTATTGCTACAACAAGTAAAAATGGTAATGTAATAACCCCTATGAAATTATGTAATGATAGATTTTTTGCCATTTGACTTTTATTCCATTTAATTTTTAGGCTTTTAATCATTCGTTTAATACCTGGATACCATAAATAAATACCTGAAATAAGAATTATAATAAATGCAATTGCAACGATACCAATAATTGTTTCACCAATATCATCTAATAATAAATGTGTATGTAACTCTTTAACAAAAGAAACGATTGATTTCTCCCTATCAAAATTGCCTAATAATTTGCCATTACTAGGATCAACGTATGCATCAATTTCAGTATGTCCTTTTGACATACTTGCATGATATACGTCTGTTAACTTTGAAGGCACATCCATCCTCGAAATTTGAAAACCTATGTAATGTTCAAGTAAAATCTTTTCTGCTTCATTAATTCCAATATTTCTTTCACTACTTGCAGGCTTAAAATACTGCGGATTTAATACATGTTCAATCTGATTTCCAAACACTAATACACTACCAGTTGCACAAACAGCAATAATAAATAGTCCAAAAACTAAGCTGCACACCAAATGTAGAGTTAAAATAAACTTTCTTACCCCTTTTATCATTTTCTCTTCCCCTTTATTTTGATAATAATAATCGTTCTCAATTATAAAGGTAATGATTATCATTATCAATAACGTTTTTACATTTTTAGTAAATTATTATTTAAGTGACTTTAATTATTTCAAATTCAAAATAAAAAGGCGATTCTCGATGAACGAAAATCGCCTTTTGCAAATCTATTTATTTTACCCAACCTAGTAAAATTTCACGAATAAATTTACTTGCCGCAACTTGAGTTTGCTCTGCATGATCGTAAACTGGAGCTACTTCTACTAAGTCTGCCCCAACAACGTTAATATCACTGTTTGCGATTGCTAGGATGCTATCAAGCATTTCTTTTGATGTAATACCACCTGCTTCAAGAGTTCCTGTTCCAGGAGCATGTGCAGGATCTAATACATCGATATCAATCGTTACATATACTGGACGGCCGGCAAGCGTTGGAAGTACTTTCTTTAAAGGCTCAAGCACTTCGAATTTGAATAAATTCATTCCAACTTCTTTAGCCCATTCAAATTCTTCCTTCATACCAGAACGGATTCCAAATGAATAAACATTTTTTGGTCCAATTAAATCACAAACTTTTTTAATTGGTGTTGAGTGAGATAATGGCTCACCTTCATATGAATCACGTAAATCAGTATGAGCATCAAAGTGAATAATAGCTAAATCCGGGTATTTCTTGTACATAGCTTTCATTACTGGCCATGATACAAGATGCTCCCCACCCATTCCTAGAGGAAATTTACCTTCAGCTAATAACCCGTCAATATAATCTTCAATCATATCAAGGCTTCTTTGCGCATTACCAAATGGTAATGGAATATCCCCTGCGTCAAAATACTTAACTTCTTCTAGTTCTTTATCTTGATATGGACTATATTCCTCTAATCCAATTGAAACTTCACGAATACGCGCAGGACCAAAACGAGAGCCTGGTCTGAAACTTACAGTCCAATCCATAGGCATACCATAAATAACTGCTTTACTTTCTTCAAAGCTTGGATGACTCTTAATGAATACATTTCCAGAATAAGCTTCATCAAAACGCATAATAAAGCCCCCTTATTTAGTAAGATCAGCTACAAATTTTGGTAATACGAACGCTGCTTTGTGTAGCTCTTTAGTATAGTATTTTGTCTCAATATCAAAGAAACGATTCTCTTCTACTTCAAGTGGATCATGTTTTTTCGAACCGATTGTAAATGTCCACATTCCACTTGGATATGTTGGAATGTTTGCAATGTATAAACGAGTGATTGGGAAGATTTCTCTTACATCACGTTGAACTTGTGTGATTAACTCAGGAGTAAACCATGGGTTGTCCGTTTGAGCTACAAAAATACCATCTTCTTTTAATGCTTTAGAAATACCAGCATAGAAGCCTTTTGTAAATAAGTTAACTGCAGGACCAACTGGTTCAGTTGAGTCTACCATAATTACATCGTAAACATTTTCACTATTTGCAATATGCATAAATCCATCGTCTACTTTTACTTCTACACGTGGATCTTCTAATTTTCCTGCAATTTCAGGTAAATATATTTTAGAGTACTCAATTACTTTTCCATCGATTTCAACTAGAGTTGCTTTCTTTACGCTTGGGTGTTTTAATACTTCGCGAATAACACCGCCGTCACCGCCACCTACAACTAATACGTTTTCAGGATTTGGGTGTGTGAATAAAGGTACATGCGCAACCATTTCGTGGTAAACGAACTCATCTTTTTGAGTAGTCATAACCATACCATCTAAAATAAGCATGTTTCCGAACTCTTCTGTCTCTACCATGTCAAGCTTTTGAAACTCAGTTTGCTCTGTATGTAAAGTTTTATTAATTTTAGCCGTAATTCCAAAGTTTTTTGTTTGTTTTTCAGTAAACCATAATTCCATTTAATGCATCTACCCTTCTTTATCAAGATTTAGTTTGAAACATAGGTATCGTTTTGTCGGGGCTGAACAAAGCGCCTCCACTTTTCCGATTATGTTTCGTATTATCCCCACTCTTCCTAATTCCTATCGGATTTGTGTTGTTACGACAATTTTTTGCCGTACAAAAGAAAAGTATAGAGTAATTTTTGTGAAATGCAAGATTTTTAAAGCTAAATTATTTGATATTTTTTCTACGTTAATTTGAATAAAATTTCTCTTAATCTACCATACTAGTATTAAATTAGAGAAACGAATCGAGAGGAGGATACATTTTTGTATAATATCAATTACTCTTTTCATTGGCGTACACTTCAAAAGGTCGGTATTTTGCTTACGATTATTTCAATTTCAGGAACACTATTTTTATCTTGTGTCTACTTGTTTGCAGCTACGTCTACAAAACCTTCATTATTTATTGAGTCAAATTCCAGTTATTATGATCACAATCAAAAGCTAATTAGTAAAACTAAGCTACTTCAAAATCGTAAAACACTTAAAATTGCAAATGTGCCTCCAATTGCAATCAATAGTATTTTAGTATCTGAGGATCGTAATTTTTTTCATCACCATGGCTTTGACTTAAAAAGGTTGGGTTCTGCTATTTTAATTAATATAACAAAGGGACAATACGCTCAAGGCGCAAGTACAATAACCCAGCAACTTGCAAAAAACTTATATCTTTCACAACAAAAAACACTTAATCGTAAATTAAAAGAGGCTTACTTAACGATGAGACTTGAGTCAGCTTACAGTAAAAATAAAATATTAGAAGCATATTTAAACACCATTTATTTTGGACATGGTATATATGGTCTAGAAACTGCGGCAAATACCTTCTTAGGAAAAGAGACAAACGAGCTGACAATTGGTGAATCGACATTTTTATTAAGTATTCCAGCCAACCCTTCTAAATATGATCCTTATGTTCATTTTTCATCAGTAAAGGAAAGGCAAAAACGAATTTTATCAGCACTTGAACAGAATAAATTAATCAACTCAAAAAGTGTTAAAAATGCAATTGATGAAACGATTAGGTTAAAACCAATTAAACACACTTCAAATTCTTCATTTACATCCTATTTCCAACAAAGCGTTCAAAAAGAAATTACTGCTTCAATTGGACAATCAATCAATAACAATGGTAGCCAAATTTATACAACATTTAATCCCGCTATTCAAAAACACATTGATCAAGCTTTTGATAAGTATATTAGGCCAATACCTGATTTACAGGCTAGTGTAGTCGTATTAAATAGTCAAACTGGTGAAGTATTAGGGATGACAGGAGGCCGTGAGAAAGGACAGTTTTTATTTAATCGAGCAATAGCGTCGAAAAGACAGGTTGGAAGTACAATAAAACCAATTCTATATTACAGTGCACTCGAAAATGGATATACCCCTTCAACAAGACTTCAAAGTAAGCCTACAATATTTCATTTTGAAAATGGAGATTCATATAGCCCAAAAAATAGTGGTAATCTATACGCACATGATTCAATTACTCTAGCTAAAGCTATTGCCGTTTCAGACAATATATACGCTGTAAAAACCCAACAGGCGATTGGAACTGACGAATTTATTAAAGCACAGAAGTTATTCCATTTAACCATACCAAATAACAATCTAGCTTCAATGGCACTCGGCACTCAAGATGCTTCATTGCTCGATATGACAAGAGCGTATGCTTTAATTGCAAATAATGGTAATGAAGTTATTCCCCATTTCGTAAAAGAGATTAAGACTCAAACTGGAAAGACAATTTATAAAGAAAAGTTTGATAAAAAACAAAGATTAGATAAAGATCAAACCATTATTCTTAAACAACTAATGAACGGTATGTTCAACACAAATTTTTCAAGCTACTTGCCAGTAACAGGTACTAGTATTATTCCTGAACTATCAAAAGATTATTATGGTAAAACTGGCACTACAAAAACGGACAGTTGGATGATTGGATTCCATTCGAATCTTATTGTTGGAGTATGGGTTGGATATGATCATTCAAAAAATTTAACCATAGAGGAAGGTTCACTGTCGAAGAAGGTATGGGCATCAGTTATGACAAATTTATTGGATAAAAATATAGACACTAAACTACCTAGTGATCTAATTAAAGTTGCTGTAGATGAAAAGACTGGTCTTTTGTATAAAGAAGGCTGCGGCGATAAGGTTTCACTTTATTTTCGTAAAGGGACACAACCTACAAAACCTTGTATGAATAAAAAAATGTACCCAAAACATAAAAAGGAAAATAAAGACAGTAAGCCTTGGTATTCAAAATATTTACTGTAAAAACAAAAGACCTCACCAAATTGGTAAGGTCTTTTGTTTGTCCTAGTCCTAGCTTTGTCCAAGCTATTATTAGTTTACTTTATTTAGTCTTAAATGTAAAAAGATTATTCGACGATTTCTTCAAATTTTTTATATAATTTTCCAATAAAAAGTATACTAACCTAAAAGTTCAGTTTTTAATTGTTCAGATGAATTATTCCACATCTCTTCATTGTGCGATTTTAAGAAATTGGCTAATAATTTACGAGACTTTTCATCCATCTGTTCAACCATTATTTTACGTTTCATCGCTTTATCCATTTTATTTACGTGGTCAGGAAGAAGCTTATATCCCCTTCTAGCTTCACGATCAACAGTCATGTAGCAACCTGTTACTCCAGCATAATAAGGACCGCTTTCCGTTCGCTCAGTTGCGACCCACACTAACCAATAAGGTTTTCCATTAGGAACTTCATCCTCATTCGTTAAAAACTTGATCCCCTTTTCAACTGAACTTCTTGCGTGCATTGCACCGATATCTACAAAAACATCATTCTCTTGTATATCAATAAAGACAGGCGAAATATTTTCTAAACTAATTGCTCCAACACCAAATCCGCCATGCCCACTCGTTGAATCATTTTTTAATATATTAAAACCTAGTGATTTCTTTTTTGGTTGATCAGACATTGTGCCCCTCCTAAAAAATTAATGGTGTAACGATTGAATTAATCCAATGAAAAACTGACGGTATAGCAACCTGAAAAATTGGTTGAATTGTATAGTTATCTAATGGAGTTAATACTAAAACTAAAAATACAAATGCCCCATACTGCTCATATTGTGACATTTTTGCACGAAGATCATTAGGAGCCAAATCCTCTAAAATTCGATATCCATCTAGTGGTGGAAGAGGAATTAAGTTAAATACAAATAATACTATATTCATTTGAATGAAAATATTAAAAAAAGAATCTAAAGTAAGTGATAGTGCTTGTGGGAAAGAATGAAAAAATCCGTATTTATATAATAATGAATAAACGATTAAACCAAGCGTCGCTAGAATTAGATTACTAATCGGACCCGCTGCAGTGGTTAAAATTCCTGCTAATCTCGGATGTTTAAAGTTATGGCGATTTACAGGAACTGGTCTTGCCCAACCAAAGCCTAAAATAATAATCGCAATTGTACCGAAAATGTCTAAATGTCTAAATGGAGAAAGCGTTAATCTGCCTTGTCTTTTTGCCGTGTCATCTCCAAATTTATAAGCTACATAAGCATGCGCAAATTCATGAACTGATAACGAAATTGCAACAACTAATAATATTAATGGTATATCTTTTAATGGATATTGAAAAAATGATCCCATTCTTTGCTCCTTTCGAGAAATGGCTGTTTTATGTAACTGAACGGTTAATTTATTTATAGTTTAATTTATTCTTTATGATTTCTTCAATGTTAATCGATTTAATCGTTATTATTCTGACTTCCTGAGTTATAATAAAAATGAAATAAAACGAAGGAGGTCATATTATGCCATACGTTACAGTAAAAATGCTAGAAGGTCGCACTGAAGAACAAAAGAAAGCATTAGTTGAAAAAGTTACTGATGCTGTAAGTGAAACAACAGGTGCTCCAACTGAAAAGATTGTTGTATTCATTGAAGAAATGACAAAAAACCATTATGCAGTTGCAGGCAAGCGCCTTAGTGACGAATAGAATTTCCTTACATACATCAATAGTAAACGGAGAAACTTCCGTTTACTATTTTTATCTTCTTTTAGCCCCTGCTATTTCTTCAATCATTTCGATTACTTTCTTTTTCTTTTCATCAGGATTGTTATAAATTAAATCATGAGGAAAATATAACTTAGAATCGAATAACTTTTTACCAGTTATTCCATCTACTAGCTCTGATTTACGCGAGATTTCTTTCAAATCACCGTTCGTTTGCAATAGTAAAATCGGCTTCTTCCCACCTTCTTCACCATACCTAAAGTAATCATAAGCCTCGTCTGAAATTGTATCAATAACTAAATAGTATTCCGGGTCTATCTCTATTTCTAAAAATAAATCTTTTAATTCAGCAAACTTTTCAGTATGTTTTTGTGTATCAAAGTCTACATATTGAAATAATTTTCTATCTAAGAACCGTTGACATAGATCACTCAAGATTTGGTCAGATTCCTCTTGCCATACTTGGAAATAATACAAAAGGACTGATTCATCTAATTTGATATATTCATCTAAATCAACTTTTCCTTCAAACAAAAGACCAAAATGAACTGGAACATAATTAAAATGGTAACCTGTTTCGTGCAAATATTTAGCCCTTTGTAATATTTTTTGTAAAATGGCTTCCGCACTTCTAGATACTGGATGGAAGTAAACTTGCCAGTACATCTGGAAACGACTAATCAAGTAGTGCTCAACAGCATGCATACCTGATTGTTTAATAACAACGCCATCTGGTCGAGGACGCATAATTCTCAAAATACGTTCCATATCAAAATTACCGTAACTTACTCCAGTGTAGTATGCATCTCTAAGAAGATAGTCCATTCGATCTGCGTCAATTTGGCTTGAAATCATGCTCGTAACTAACTTATTCGCCGATGTTTTCTCAATGACTTCTGATACTTTCTTAGGAAAGTCATCACTTACTTTTCTTAGGATTTCGTTAATTTCTGTTGAACCCTCAATAATTTCTCTCGTTAATTTTTCATGATCTAAATTAAAAATCTTCTCAAATGTATGCGAAAAAGGACCATGACCAACATCATGTAATAATCCAGCACAAAGAGCTAATAAGCGATCATCATCATTCCATTCAGGACGACCAGAAAAAACATCATCTACCATACGTCTTATAATTTCATAAACGCCAAGCGAGTGAGTAAATCGACTATGCTCAGCTCCATGAAACGTCAGATAAGTAGTACCCAGCTGCTTAATTCTGCGTAGTCTCTGAAATTCTTTCGTACCTATTAAATCCCAAATAACTTGATCTCTTACGTGAATATAACGATGTACAGGATCTTTAAATACTTTTTCCTCATAAAGCTTTTGGAAACGATATGACATATCTTGGCCCCCTTTCAATATGTATACTAATTTCTTTATATGCTAATTGATTTACTTTCTGAACAGGACTCTATTATCTTTCCTTATGTCGCTCTAAGCATTAACCCCTAAAGTCATAACCAAATGTTAAGGAAGGTAAAAACCAATCTTCTACATTTATTATTAATTCTTATCCCTTAATCCTTAAATATTAAAGTTAAAATAGGTATTTCATGGTGTCTAGTTCCGAAAGCTAGCTCTTCGGTAATATTCCATCCATCTTCGAAGTGGAAAAATCGCCACTTCTTCAGCTGAATGGAGATATTCCCTTCAGAGCTGGGCAAGCTTTCTCCACATTTCAATCTATTATATCAAAAAAACGCTCCTAAAGATGAAGGAGCGTTTAATTCTTACCTAGTTTTGACTTTATCTTTACAAGTAGTTCATCTTCGTTTGGTGCAGATAAGGGACGATTGTTTACGAAACAAAATGATTTTTTACGCCCTGGTCCACAGTAAGATTGACAACCAATTTTAATCTCTGCTTCATCATCTATTCTTTTTAAGCGAGGGACTAATGTTTTAATATTTGTCGCCTGGCAGTCATCACATATTCTGAATTCATTTGACATTTTTTTACAACCCTTTCTGTTCTAAATTGAACATACTCAGCAGTAATTTTACTCGTTCCAAAAAGGACATGCAAGTTTTCCAATTAAATCACTCCAAATAGTATTCTATTATTTTCTATTTTTTGTATAGTTTTCTATTTTTTTGTCCAAACTTCTATTAATCAGCTAGGAAATTAAATCATTAATTGAATAAAAGAAAGTTGAGGGGAAATTTCTATGATGAAATTAAGACAGGATGCTTGGACTGAAGAAAATGATTTACTTTTAGCAGAAACCGTTTTACGTCACGTACGAGAAGGTAGTACCCAATTAAATGCCTTTGAAGAAGTAGGCGATGTTTTAGAACGTACTTCGGCTGCATGTGGTTTTCGTTGGAATGCTGTAGTCCGCTATAATTATGAGAAAGCACTTCAATTAGCAAAGAAATTTCGTAAAGAAAAGCTTCGACACGCTAAAGGTGAAGATGCAAAGAAAAAATTATTATATACACCTTCTGAATCTAGTTATATACAAACAGATGTATCTAGTAATTTGGATCGTTATTTAAATGATGAACAAGATTTGGAATATGGTGTTGAACTCGATCAAGAATTTGGGTCTTTTGTGGAAACTGATAATGAAAATGATGTAAGTGTAGAAGTAAGGCATATCGAGGAACCAACGACTGAAATCTATTCTAGTATTCCTTCCGTTCAAAATCAGTATCAATCACAGACTCAGACTCCACCAGCTTCACCAATGAATACAAGAAAAAGTTCAATTACAATGTTTGATGTCATCCAGTTCTTACAAGGTCTCTCAAGCAGTCAAATTGGTAGCGATCGTTTAGTCCGTGAAAATGATCAACTAAAAAGAGAGCTTATGCAATTACAGGAACGAAATTCACAGTTACAGAGACAAGTAGAAAAGCTTGAAAAAGACGCTACTACTGTTCAAGAAGACTATGAAACAATGATGAAAATAATGAACCGTGCTAGAAAATTAGTATTATTTGAAGAGGAAGAGAAACCAGCAGCAACATCGTTTAGAATGGATAAAAACGGAAATTTAGAAAAAATTGCAGAATAACATTGTCGGTTTTAATATAGGGGAACTAAATCAAAATTAAGATTTAGTTCCTCTATTTTTATGCATACTATATTTGAAAATCCTGCTACAGTCTATTAATTTCCTAAAAATGATTTTTTAAAGAATGCTAGCTGTTTTTCAAGAGTGACTGGGTCACTGAACGAAGCGCCTATATACACGATTATTATTTTCAGCTCGAATAGATTTATATGGATCTGTTTTCTGAAATCATAATTTAATTACTATATTTTGATTCTAATTATTTTCAACCTATAGTTACTATTTAGAATATGAAGTTTTTTTATTTAGTTTAAAACCATGCTAAAATAGGAAAACAAACGCAAAACGCAAGGGGCTTATTTAATGAATCAACATTTGAATCGGTTACAAACAGATGAAATACGTTTTATAGACGGCTCAACTTTAGGACCATCCTTTGAGGCGATCCAATCTTTTGCATTAGATGACACATTATGTACAAAAATTGGGAAAATGGAGTCTCCAACAACAATTCGTACTTGGGTACATCACAATACAATAGTTTTAGGTATTCAAGATACTAGACTACCGAATTTAACAAATGGGGTTAAATTCCTTAATGATCAGGGATACAAAGCAATCGTACGAAATTCTGGTGGGCTTGCTGTTGTTTTAGATGAAGGTGTTCTAAATATATCGATCCTGTTTCCGGAAGTGGAACATAAGCTGCAAATTAATGATGGTTATGAAACGATGTATGCACTAATTCAAGATATGTTTAAGGATATAACAGATAAAATAGTTGCAAAAGAAATAGTAGGATCATATTGTCCAGGAGATTTTGATTTAAGTATTAATGACAAGAAATTTGCGGGTATCTCTCAACGTAGGATCCGTAAAGGGGTTGCTGTTCAAATTTATTTATGTATTAACGAAAGTGGTTCAAAACGTGCTTCAATTATTAAAGATTTTTATAAAATTGCGATTGATAACAAAGAAACTTCGTTTAAATATCCTACAATTATACCTGAAACAATGGCATCTCTTTCTGAACTACTATCATTAAATCTTACAGTGACGGATGTAATGACAAGACTACTTCAATCATTAATTAAATTAACGCCAAAATTAACACCTAACTCCTTACTAGATGATGAAATAGAATTATATAATTATCACTTGCAACGAATGATTAATCGTAATTCGGATATAAGTTCTATGCAAGAATGATTAGAACAGTTTTTTATGATTTTCTTATATTGAGATTTATCAGTAATTAAACTAACACTAGGTGTTCCATAAAAAAAAGAGTGCTCAAAAGTTCATTGACTTAAGAGCACTCTTTTTCTTAACTCCGTCCTAATTATAGTGACTGTGCAGCTGTGATGATTGATAATTTATATACGTCTTCACTGTTACAACCACGAGATAGGTCGTTAACAGGCATATTTAGTCCTTGTAGGATTGGTCCGATTGCTTCAAAATTACCTAAACGTTGAGCAATTTTGTAACCAATATTACCTGCTTCCAAGCTTGGGAATACGAATGTATTAGCATCTCCTTGAATAACTGAATCGGGAGCTTTGCTTTTTGCAACAGAAGGAACAAATGCTGCATCAAATTGGAACTCGCCATCTAAAGTTAATTCAGGAGCAAGCTCTTTTGCAATTTTAACTGCCTCTGCAACCTTTTCAGTTTCAGGCGATTTTGCAGATCCTTTAGTTGAAAAGCTTAACATTGCGATTTTAGGGTCAATGTCAAATAGTTTAGCTGTTTTTGCACTTTCAATTGCAATTTCAGCTAAATCTTGGCTATTTGGGGCAATATTAATCGCGCAATCTGCGAATACGTATTTCTCATCCTCACGAACCATGATAAATACACCAGATGTTTTTGTAACGCCTGGTTTTGTTTTAATGATTTGAAGCGCTGGTCGTACTGTATCGGCTGTTGAATGTGTAGCACCACTAACTAAACCATGAGCAATGTTTGCATATACTAACATCGTTCCAAAGTAGTTTGGATCTAATAATGCTTTACGAGCTTGTTCTTCTGTCGCTTTTCCTTTACGGCGTTCAACAAAAGATGCAACTAATTGCTCCATTTCTTCATAAGTAGATGGGTCTAAAATTTCTACACCTTGAAGTTCTAATCCTAAGCTACTTGCTTTTTCTTTTACGTTATCTACGTTACCTATTAAAATCGGTTTTAATACATCTTCTTTTGCTAGTCTGTCAGCTGCTGATAAGATTCTCTCATCTGTACCTTCTGGTAAAACAATTGAAATACCTTTACCTGATACTTTTTGTTTAATGCTTTCAAATAAGTTGCTCATAATTGCCTCCAAGATCTTTAAAATTATTTTATTTGTACATAATTAGAATAAAACCTTTTTAGAATAATGAAAAATATAATATATTTAATAAAGCGCTATCATTTAAAGTAAATTAATTCCTAATTTTCTAACTAAATTTGGATTTTGTATAATTTTGTATGTTTTTACAAAATACTTTTATTTGTAGTATGCTATATAAATGAAAATCAATACGATAACGTTTGGGGGATTTAAAATGAGTGAAGCTGCAAAAACTTTAGATGGCTGGTATTGTTTACATGATTTTAGAAGTATGGATTGGCATGCTTTTAAACAATTAGGTAGTGATGAGCGTCAACTAGCGATTACAGAGTTCCAACAAGTTTTCTCAAAATGGAACCAAGTTGCTGATACTGGTGAAGGTAGCCATGCTATTTACAATATTTTAGGTCAAAAAGCAGACATTATGTTTATGGTTTTAAGACCTACAATGGATGAGTTATTACATATTGAAACAGAAATTAATAAAACTACATTATCTCAGTATATGATTCCAACTTATTCATACGTTTCTGTAGTTGAATTAAGTAATTACTTAAGCGAAGAAGATGGCGATCCATATCAAAATCCGCATGTTCGCGCTAGACTTTACCCTGCTTTACCAAAATCTCAATACGTATGCTTCTATCCAATGGATAAAAAACGTGAAGGCGAAGATAATTGGTACATGCTTCCTTCAGGTGCTCGTAAAGAAATGATGTACAGCCACGGAAAAATTGGTCGTGGATACGCTGGTAAAGTTAAACAAATTATTACTGGTTCTGTAGGCTTTGATGATTATGAATGGGGAGTTACTTTATTCTCTGAAGACGTACTTCAATTCAAAAAATTAATCTATGAAATGCGCTTTGATGAAGTAAGTGCTCGTTATGGAGTATTTGGTTCATTCTTTGTTGGAACGATTCTAAAAGAAGACGCATTCTCAAAATATCTTTACGTATAATTGAATACTTAAGGGTATCCACTGAATACGATCAGTCATAGTATATAAATTAAAAGACTTCTCTTTTTTGAGAAGTTTTTTTATTTTCCTGTTGGAAAAGAAGTCATATGTTTCTTTCAATTTTAATATAGTTACAGTAGTGAACGAACTAATTAGTCCTCGCTTTCCGATCACCAATGGGATTCATGCAGAATAGATAATTCGGATGAGGAGGCTTATTTATGGGTGTAATTCGATATACCGATGCCGAGGTTTCTTTACTTGCTAGATTAATGCGTGCTGAAGCTGAAGGTGAAGGTAAAGAAGGTATGTTAATGGTTGGAAATGTATGTGTTAATAGGGTTTTGTCTGATTGCTTAGATTTTAGAGACATTCGAAGTTTAACAGATATGGTTTATCAGAATCCAGGTGGATTCGAAGCTGTTCAAAAATCTTACTTTTATCAACGTGCTAGGGACCAAGATATTGAGCTATCTAGAAAAGTAATAGCGGGACAGCGTTTTTGGCCAGCAACTTATGGCTTATGGTTCTTCAGACCTGCAGGTTCATGCCCAGGAACTTGGTTTAACCAAAAACTAGCAGGAAGATTTAAGTCGCATTGCTTTTATCAACCAACTGCTGGAGATTGTCCTAAAGTTTATAGCGTTTAATTTGATTTAACTAAGGGAGGTTTTTTCTTTGAGTAATCCTTACGAATATTATCCAAATCTTTATCGTGCGGTGCAACCTGCCCAAGGGCAAGGACAACAAGCAGGACAGGGGCAAGGATTTGCAGCACCATCAGGCGGTATGATTTCCCAACAAGGTCAAGTTACTGCCACGGCTGGCCTTTTTGAACAATCCTATGTAGAAAATATACTTAGAGCCAATCGTGGGAAAATTGCTACGGTTTATATGACATTTACTGGTCACCAACAGCAAGTATTTGTAGGGTATATTATGGGAGCTGGACGCGATCATATTGTACTCAGAGATGTAAATACAACTAAAACCTTCATATTGTTAACAATTTACTTAGATTACGTTACATTTGACGAAGAAATAGCTTTACCTTATCAACTTTAAAAAAAAGTGTTCAATATAGTGCAATAAATGCACTTTTATTGAACACTTTTCTTATTTCATTACTGAAATTCCTACTAATATCCAAGCTACTAAAAATGCTAAACCACCTAGTGGAGTAATCGCACCTAGTATTTTAATTCCAGATATACTTAATATGTACAAGCTTCCTGAGAATAAGATGATTCCTATTATAGATAACCATCCCGCCCACATTAATTGAGTTGTTGAACCAAATTTATCA
This sequence comes from Gottfriedia acidiceleris, assembly GCF_023115465.1. NCBI lineage: Bacteria > Bacillati > Bacillota > Bacilli > Caryophanales > Bacillaceae > Gottfriedia > Gottfriedia acidiceleris. Next base: position 4,568,584 of record NZ_CP096034.1, read on the forward strand.
ATTAAAAATGCAATGATAAATAGACCACCTGTTTGAAACATTTGATATTGAACAGCTTTTTGCCAAATTTGTAGTGATCTTTCGGAAATTTTCCCCTCAAGTCCATGTGCTCCAAATGCACCTAATGCGATTGCTAAAAAAGCAAAAATACTACCTAATAAAAAAAATAGTTTCACTTCTTCTCCCCCTTTATCTTAAAAATCTAATAATGATCCACTTTGTTCCGAGTCATCCAATTTCGGCATAACAGAAGGTCGGGACATAATAGGCTGACTTGGTATTGATTGAACGATACCACTAGTTACTATATTCTTTGGAACCTCTACACCGTTGCTTTCGTCTTCAAGAAGCAACTCGCATAAAGAACGAATACTGGCAATTCTTTCTCTAAACTGTCCAGGTTTTTGCGTACTTACTTTTGCCTTATGTAACTCATTTTCAATTTGCTGGATTACTTTTTCTACACTGATATTCAGATAAATCACCACCAAACTTTATTAACACAATCCAATAAATCCTATTATACTATGGCTTTTTTCTGAAAGCGAATACCAACCAAATTAAGCACTATTTTAATCGAACGGTGGTATACTAAAAAAGTTAATTTTTAGGAGGTAATGTAATTTGAACTATAAAATGATCGTTTTGGATATCGATGACACACTTTTAACGGATCAACATGTTATTTCGCAAAAAACGAAGGAAGCTTTACTCAAAGCTCAAGATATGGGTGTAAAAGTAGTGTTAGCTTCCGGTAGACCAACCTTTGCTATGCATAAGTTAGCCGAGGAACTATTACTACATGATTATGGTAGCTATGTCCTATCATTTAACGGAGGAATCATTACTGACTATCGAACAAAAAATAATGTTTATGAATGTACACTAACAAAAGAGCAAGCACATGAACTTTATGAGATTAGTAAGAAACATAATGTCTTCGTTCATACATATGTTGAAAATGATATTATTACAGAAAAAGGTAATCAATATACTGATATCGAAGGCCAGCTCACAGGCATGCCTATTAAAGAAGTAAGCAGCTTTACTGAGCATGTGCAAAATGACGTTGTAAAATTGTTAATGTTGGAAGATCCAGAAAAATTAGCTCAAGTTGAAAAAACACTTCAAAAAGAGCTTGAAGGTAAAATTAGTGTCATGCGCTCGAAGCCATTCTTTTTAGAACTAACGAACAGTGAAGTAGATAAAGGTAAAAGTCTAAATCATTTAATTCAAATTTTAGGAATTCGACAGGACGAAGTAATCGCTGTAGGAGATGGATATAATGACCTACCAATGATTAAATTTGCGGGTCTAGGTGTTGCGATGGGAAATGCACCTCAAGAAATTAAGCAACAAGCAGATTATGTCACTGATACAAATAACGAAGATGGCGTCGCTAAAGTTGTTGAAAAGTTTATATTGAGTAATAAGTAATGAATGCAAGAAAGGGCTGTCTTTTTAGACAACCCTTCTTTAAACTTCATTTATAAACTACTCTACTGTCCAGTCAATCGGTTCTAGTTGAAGTTCTACTAGTTTTTGGTTAATTTGTGAAAATGGTTTACTCCCAAAGAACCCTCTACTAGCTGACAATGGACTTGGATGGTTTGACTTTAATATGACGTGGTGGTTACTCGTAATCAACTCTTCTTTAGCTTGAGCATGTTTACCCCATAGAACAAAAATAATCGGACGATCTTGCTTATTTAACTCGGATAAGATTGTATTCGTAAATAGTTCCCATCCTTTATTTTTATGCGAATTCGGTTCCCCTTCACGAACAGTTAAAACAGTATTTAATAATAAAATCCCCTGCTTCGCCCACTTTATTAAATAACCACTCGTTGGAATTTCTACCCCTAAATCTTTGTTTAATTCCTTATAAATATTTCTTAATGAAGGAGGTATTTTTACTCCAGGTAATACAGAAAAACTTAAACCATGTGCTTGACCTGGCTGATGATAAGGATCTTGTCCAATAATCACAACTTTACAATTTTCATATGAACACTCGTTTAAAGCCTGAAATAAATGCTCTTTGGCAGGGTATATTGTTTGTTCACTGTATTCTTTTTCAAGAAATGCCAATAAATCTTTAAAATACGGTTTTTCAAACTCTGGTTTTAATTTTTCTCTCCAATCTGATGATAGTTGAAGCAATGAAATACCACCTTTCCTGACGAAATTTCCCGAGAAATAGATCTGTTTTGTTGTTTCTTGTCGTTGTTCGCAGTTATTAATAGATTACTTGAATTAGCAAAATTGCGATGATGATTTGAAAACCTACGATGCTTAATGCATAAAGTGAAAGCGACTTCCCATGTTTAATGATCATTTTTAGATTTACATTTAAACCGATTGCAGCCAATGCAATAATCTCAAATAAATGACTAGTCTTATTTGAAATATTCGTAGCCCAACTTGGTAGCAATCCTAAACTACAAAAAACACAAAGGATGACAAACCCAATTACATACCAAGGAAATTGAATTTTTACTTTTTCAATAGATTCCTCTGCTAAGTGTCTTCTTTTTATAGTAGATAAGCTAAAAACTACAACAACTAAAAAAACTACTCGAATTAGTTTAAATAAAGTGGCATAATTCTTTACCTCATCATTTACTAAACTACCGCTAGCAACTACTTGTCCAACTGATTGTAATGTACTTCCGATAAGTGCTGAGGTGGGCAATGTTTCTGAGTGATATAGTACAGATGCTATTAAAGGCAGAATAAACATTAAAACAGTTCCCATCATATTTACGAGTGTGACAGCCAATCCTTTTTCTTCTTGTGTGGCTTGTATAGCTGGGGCTGTTGCTCCAATTGCTGACGAACCGCAAACTGCATTTCCACTTGCCATTAAATAGCTAAAATTTAAACCAAAACCTAATTTTTCGCCTAACCAGATCGTAAAAATAATGACTAAACACATTTGTGTTACGATTAACAAAATTCCTTTTAATCCTAGTAGGCTAATCATTTGAATGCTGATCGTTGCTCCTAATAAAAATATTGAGACCTCTAATAATTTACTTTCTGCAAACTTTCTACCGCCTTCAAAATAAGGCTTTAGATGTACTGTATTACCGACAATCAACCCGATTAATATTGAAAATGTTGCAGCTCCAACCGGCAATATATAAGAAAATGTTTCACTAATAAGTGCAATAAAAAGGCAAAGAATTACCCCCGGAATAACTTTATAAATATTCCCCATATTATTCTCCAAGCTTTCATTAAAATATTATTCTATCTTTGAATATTATGTAACGAAAAAAGAAATTCGACAAGATTCTTGTCGAATTTCCAAATTTATCATATTTTAACATTTAATTTTTTTCATCATAGCTTGAAGCTTCAACAATATACTGGGGTCTTCTTTTTGTTTCGTAATAAATCTTACCTAAATATTCGCCTAATACTCCAATCATCAAGATTTGAACCCCGCCAAATAACATAATAAAATTGGATATCGTATATAATCCAGGAATTCTAATCCCAACTAAAAGAACCTTAAAGCTCATCATAATAAAGATTACAATACTTATACCAATTAATAATAATCCGACTTTCGTTAACAACCTCAATGGTCTTGTATTAAAGCACAATATATATTCAATAGATCTTTTTATTGAATCTATTCTTTTTACTTCGGACTCTTTGTTAATGATTCTTGATGTTATTTCGAACTCAATTGTTTTTATCTTGTAACCAATCCAGTTAAAAATACCTTTTGAATAGCGGTTTGATTCTGGCATGCTTAAAATAGCATTCACTACTTTTCTGCTTAACAAACGAAAGTCTGATTCGTTTTGCAAAATATCAGGGTCCACAAATTTTTTAATAACCTTCTCAAAAATGCCCTTTTTTGCTTTTTTTAGAACTGTATTCTCTATTTTTTTCGATGCTACTACATGGTTATGTCCTTTTTTGTATTCATCCATCATTTCTAATATAACATTCGGTGGATGTACAAAGTTGCCATCCATTAGAATGACTACATCGCCTTTTGCATGTTCAAGTCCAGCACAAATTGCTCCCTCTCTTCCGAAGCGGCGAGTAAACGAGATATATTTCAAATGACTGCTATGATTTGCAACAACTTGAAGTGCTAGTAGTGTATCATCATCACTTCCGTCGTTTATATAAATAATTTCATAATCTTCTTTAAGTAATTTTACTGTATTTGATAAATTAACGTGAAATCTCTCAAAATTTTCTCCATTGTTATAGCAATATACAATAACTGATAATTTCATACAAAACACCTACTTCTCCTAAAGCTATGAAGATATAACTTTTATCTATGTTATAGCACTTGGCAAAACAGTTCAATGATTTTTATATGAATTTTTTTTCAAACGACTAATGGATGAGTCTACTCTTCTTGGAAAGATCCGCAATTTTATTTGCTCTTTTATTAATAGTTGGTTTAAGAACTACCCCTACAATGGTTGCAATGATGACAAAAAGAACTAGTATTGGAAGGTCCTTATAAATGGTTTCCCAAACGATTCCACCAGTCGCCTCCCTTAGCAAGCTTAATGCATAGGTAAAAGGCAGGAACGGGTTTATTTTTTGGAAAAATGGCGGAGTTACTTGAATCGGATAAACTCCTCCCGCTCCAGATATTTGGAGAACTAAAAAAATAATACCGATGCCTTTCCCGATATTTCCGAAAACCGAAACAAGCGTATAAACTATAAACGTAAATACAATGCTAATCAATAGTGCAAATAAGATAAAATAACCTTTACTTGCTGCATAAGTACCTAATATCAGGAAGTTACCAGTAGTCACTACTAATGTCTGTAATACCCCAATAGTTATAAAGGTCAATAGTCTTCCAAAATAAACTTCTCTACTTCTATATGGCTTTTCTTCATGTACTTCAGTAGTTAATAACGATACCATTAATAAAGCTCCTACCCATAACGACAATGTTGTATAAAAAGGGGTCAAGCCTGTGCCATAATTCGGTATTGGAAACATTCGCTCCTTTTTTATAGTGATTGGGCTGGAATAAAAGTCGCTTACCTTCTCTATATCTGTTCGTAGAAAATTAATTAAATCCTCGATGCTTCCTTTTTCTTTAGCCTTTCTAATTTCATTCGCTATTTTTTTTATTTTCGCTTCAATCATTGGTAACTCATTTACTAATTGTTGTATATCACCCTTTTTGGTTGCTAATAAATTTGAGGTGTCCTGTAGTACACCTTTTATTGTAGGTATATTCATTTTTGCATCAGCCAAAACAGTCTGGGTATTTTTTAATGATTCATTCACTAATCTTGAAGCTTCACTTATTTTTGGCGCTAAATCTTGATCAAAATTTCCAGTTAAACTGTTTACTTTGTTATTTAAACTTGCCACGCTTTCACTCATCTTTTTAAGTAAATCACTCGGTAGACCGTTTCCGCTTTGTATTGCACTTTTTAATTGAGCATTTTCATTTTGAATCATCAATAGATCTGCTTCTAAATCTTTTAATGTACTAACATTTTTACTAAAATCTACTTTAGTACCTAAGCTATTTAATGATTGAAGAACTTGATTTAAAGAAGTAACCATATTTCTTGAATTCGGTAGCACTTTTCCGATCTCATTCGATAGCCTCAAGGATTCGTCTTGATTATACGTTTGATTCTGTAATTGTGATAATGTACTTTGCATAACAACAGACTGGTTTTGGAGTAGGTTAAGTGTTTCTTTAATAAGTGGAGTTGAATCTTGAATTGCTTTGTTAATTTGATTAAAAAACCCACTTAAACTTGCCGTTAATTTTTCACCATTTGCTATGATATTATTAATCAATTCCATGTCTTTTTTTGTAGTTTGAATAACGCTTTGTACTTTTTTATAGTCATTTAAGGCTGTATTCACAGTTGTCTTTATTTCGGGTAAGTCTTTTTCAAGCTTAAAAACCATTTGTTCAAATTTTTTTATTTCAGGTAAATTTGCTTGTAAATCAATTCCTATTTTATTAAACTCCTGCAATACTTCTTTACTTACGGTCTTTTCAAATTTCTTTGTAATCTCACTCGCAATACCCGTTGCACCTTTTTCAGTATATTTCGGCGCAACAATATTTAGCTTTTCATTAACTTGATAAACGAGTTCAGGTTTTTGAGGATGATTTGTTAAAACCGTGCTAATTTTATTTGAAAAATCATTTGGGATTAAAATACTAGCGTAATATTTTCCTTGTTTAACCCCTTCATTTGCGACTTTTTTACTTGTAAATCTCCAGCCTAAAGAAGGATTTTGTTTTAAAGAATGTATTACTTCGTTTCCGATATTAATTTTATTGTTTAAGATAGTAGCACCATGATCCTCATTTACTATTGCAATTTTTAAGCCCTTTGTATTGCCGTACGGATCCCAAGAGGCCTTTATATTAAACCATGCATACATTGAGGGCATGATAATTAAACCAATGATAATCATCAATGCAGCCCAATTTGTTACAACCCGCTTTACATCACGAAAATAGATTTCAAATATTGAACTCACCTATAACTCACCTAATCTTAATTTTTAAATAGTATGCAATAAATTCTGCATAACTATTCTTAAAGGCAAGAATGGGAGTCGGGATAAGAAAAGGTAAAATAAAAAAGACTTTCACCAAATTAGCGAAAGTCTTTTCTGCAAAATTCATTATCTAGTTTCTGCCCTTACTCCCATCTAAATGTACGTGCAGCGATTAAGAAGCTTACGACCATCCAGACACATAGCCAGCCGAAATCTGGAAGTAAATCACCAAATGACGCTCCGACATTCATGATGTCACGCATTGCGGTTGATAAGTGCGTAATTGGAATTGTCTTTATAATTGGTTGTAAATATTCGGGCATATTTTTTACAGGGAAAAATACTCCACCTAAAAACATTAGTGGGAACGAAATGAAGCCAGCAATTGGCCCAGCACTTTCTGGACTTTTCGCTAAACTTGCTATAATAAATCCAATGCTCATAAATGTTAATGTACCTAATACAACAAACAATACTACTAACAGGAATGAGCCTCGAATACTAACGTCGAATCCAAAGTAGCCAATTAGAATTGTTAAGATAGCTTGTAAACTATTTAATATTAGCCTTGCTGTAATTTGAGCGGCAATAAAGGTTGAGGCTCTTAATGTGGTGCCTTGCATTCGTCTTAGTACGCCTCGTTCTCTCCAAGACGCAATTTGGCCAGCGACACCATTCATATTATTATTCATGATTTGCATTGCAATAATCCCAGGCACTAAAAAGTCTAAATATGAAAGAGTAATTCCAGCTACTCCTTTAAAGTCTGTTACGATTTTAGGTGTATACCCGGCCATTTGTTTACTAGCGGCATCAACATATGCTGTAATCGTTGCTATTCCACCTTGAAGCTGGCCTGCATTACTTTCATTATAAAGTACTTTTATTTGTGCAGGAGCGGATTGTTGTTTAGTTGTAACTTGATTTTGAAATCCTTTTTTAATGACGATTACAAAATCGGTTTTACCATCAGATAATAATTTCCTAGACTTTAATTCGTTTGTTTTTTTATGAATTTTAAGCGACTTTTGTTTCTCTAAAACAGTTGTAATTTGTTTACTTACTTGAGTGTTATCATAATCAATTAGGTTTACTGAATAACTAGTTGTATTTCCATCATTAAACATTAATCCGAAAATAATCATAAAGAAAAAAGGAAATAATAGTGTCCAAATTAGTGCTTGACGATTACGTACATAAATCCGGAGTTGCGCTAAAGTCAATTGATAATAAGCCTTCATTCTTCACGTAACCCCCTTCCAGTCATATGTAAAAATACGTCCTCAAGAGTCGCAGTTCTAGTCGATAAATCCGAAATTGTCATATCTTGTTCTTTTGTATATTCAAGCAAAGCCATTAATGAAGCTTGTAAGTTACGAGTATACAATGTTACGAAATCATGGTTAATCACGACATTCATTACATTATCTAAATGTGCGAACTTTTCATCTTGCTCTGGTATTTTTGTCTTAAATTCAATCGCGCTCTCTGCAGAAATTGAACTAACTAGATTGTTTGGTGTATCTAGCGCAATTAATTTGCCTTTATCCATGATACCAATGCGATCTGCTAGTACATGAGCCTCATCCATATAGTGGGTTGATAAAACTACTGTTTTACCTCGTTCTTTTAGTTTTAATATGATTTCCCACAACGTTCTACGAGCTTGTGGATCAAGTCCTGTAGTTGGCTCATCTAAAAATATGATTTGAGGATCATGAATTAATGCTAATGCAATCGCTAATCGCTGTTTTTGTCCTCCTGATAATCCTTTTACTAGACTATTTTGTTTCTCAGATAAAAGCATTTCATCGATCAACGGTTCTATTGGAATATGACTTGGATAAAAGCTTGCATACATTTCAATGATTTCTTTTACTTTTAACAGTTCAAATAATGATGTTGATTGGAGTTGGATTCCAATCTCTTGTTTGATTTTATATGAGTCTTTACCGATCACATGCCCTGCAATAGTAGCCGTTCCTTCATCTGGTTTTCTTAAGCCTACAAGCATTTCCATTGTTGTTGATTTACCAGCTCCATTTGGGCCGAGTAATCCAAATACTTCACCTTTTTCAACTTCAAAACTAATTCCATTAACAGCGTAAAAATCTCCATATCTCTTTTTAAGATTTTCAACTTTAATAATTGAGCCCATTGTTTTCCCTTCACCTCGACTAATGAAATAATTATTTAAAAGTGTACTATCATTTTTAATTCAGCCTGCTAAGTATATAATGTAAAAATTAATATATTTGTCGAAAGAACTGAATATTAATAATTTTTAATAAAAATTTACATTTTTTACCAATATTTATCATCCGATTCTACACCTAATATGAAAATTTATTTATTGCATTTATGAAATATTCATTTACATTTTATAACTTGATTGTAACGTCCATGTTGTCACTTTGTAATACTCATCGGTTACAATATGTTGGACATTATTTAAAAAAATTGGCTATGGTTTGAAGTTTTTACTCTTTAGGCGAGCCACAAAAACAAGGTGATAAAATGAAAATAGAACGTGAAAATTGGTTGGATGTTGCCAAAATGATCGGCATCTTTTTGGTTGTTTATGGTCATTCTACAGAAGGTCCGAATTCTATTACATTTATTTACTGGTTCCATATGCCCTTATTTTTTATTATTAGTGGCTATTTATTTAAACCGGTCAATTCAATTAATGAACTCAAATTTTTTATAAAAAAACTAACATGTAGATTACTTGTACCGTACTGTACGTATTTAGTTTTATTTAGTTTATATAACATGACAATTGAGGTAATAGACGGTACCATTAACCAATCAAATTTAGTAAAAGAAGTCCTATCATTGTTAATTGGTGGTAGATTTATTACTGGAGTCCATGGCGTATTTTGGTATGTGACATGTTTATTTATTACTCAAATATTATTTGCGTTAATCTGTTTATACTTTAAAAAGAATAGTACCCGTCTATTCATCGTAATCGCTTGCTATTTGCTTGCACATTTTGAAACAATTAAATTAATTCCACATATTGGTAAAAATACCTTTAATGAAATTTCGATTCCATGGAATATGGATGTTGCTCTACTAGCTATTTTCTTTTTAGGGTTAGGTTTCTTTACGAAAAAGTTGATAGCGTCAATTTCTAACTTCCTTGGAATATCATGTATTGCACTTAGCATCGTTTATATGACCTTATATGAATTGAATAAATTAGACTACCATCTAAGTCTTAAATATTTAAGATATAACCATTTATTTTTAGATGCTTTGATTCCAATAACAATGACGATTGCCGTACTATATTTATGTCAAAAATTAGCAAAACTACAATTTATCCAGCCTTGCACAATCTTTGGTAAAGAATCATTAACAATAATGTACATCCATATTTTTGCGAATGCTGTTTTTTCACAGTTTTTCGATTATGGACCGTTATTGTACACAATGATTGGTTTAGCTGTGCCTATGATTGCGAAGAAATTTATTATTGAATCACAACCTACTATAAAACCATTATTCATTGGTTTAAATGTAAAACGAAAACATTTTAAAGTAAGAACTGCATAAAAAAAAATAGCCCTAGGGCTATTTTTTTATTTTAATGTAGCAATAGCTGCGTCTGTACCTCTTTGAATTGAGCCAGTTGCTGTAACTTTAATATTTTCTAGCGCATCTCCATTTGTAAAAATAACTGGAGTAATTGTGCTTTTTGCATTTTCTTTTATATAGTCCATATTGAATGTTAATAAATGATCTCCAGCATTAACTTTTTGTCCTTCTGTTATATGCGCATCGAAACCTTCACCATTTAGTTTAACTGTTTCTAGTCCAACATGGATTAAGATTTCAACACCTTCATTTGAACGAATTCCAATAGCGTGTTTTGTATGGAATACTTGTACGATTTCTCCATCAAAAGGAGCTACTACAACACCTTCAGAAGGTGTAATAGCAAATCCATCACCCATCATTTTTTCTGCAAATACAGGATCTGGTACTTCAGATAGTGGATGTATTTCTCCAGTTAATGGCGCTTTAATGACAACTTCCTTAGCTGCTTCTTTAGTTACAGGAGCAGATCCTTGTTGTTGTTCTTCCTCTAAACCGAACATTTTTTTTAATTTGTTAAACATAATACTCACCTTTTCTTTAATTTAGATTCCAGTCTTATCATTATCTTTTCAGAAAAAATAATACTAATTATCCTAACAGAAAAAATACTTTTATGCTAAAGAAAAGATGAACTTTTATTGAATTATTAACAAAACTGTATCATTTTTACAATAATAGACATGAAAAACCTCTAATGAATCATTAATTAGCTAGTTCTAAAAATTGGCATTACATATGATAAAATGATGATGCATAAATATTTGTCCATACAATTAATAGATAGGAGCGATTAGATGACTGAAATGGTTCCATTAGTTTTCTCACTTCAAAACAAAAAAATAACGATCATCGGTGGTGGAAAAATCGCTTATCGAAAAGCAAAAGCATTTATAAAAAGCGGTGCTTCGATTACGATTATTAGCCCTCAACTATGTGATGAATTTAAACAGTTACCTACAATAAAATGGATAAATAAGTATTTTGAAAAAGCTGATCTAACTGGAGCTCATATTGTTATTGCAGCTACAGACGATAAAAATATTAATAAATTCGTCAAAGATTGTACTTCAGATTTCCAATGGTTTAATGATGTAAGTGATCAAAATAATAGTGATTTCCATACACCGGCAGTAGTTCGTAGAGGCGACCTTATTGTATCAGTCTCAACGTCAGGTAAAAGTCCAGTCCTATCTAAAAAGATAAAAAAGGAACTGGACACTTATTTTGACGAACATTATAGTGAAGTCGTGGATGAATATGCTATTGAACGAAAAAAACCAGTCATAGAGTAAACTCATATGACTGGTTAAAAGTGCAGAGTCTCTGCCTTATTGTTTTTTCAGCTTTGCTAAGGCTTCTGCAAATGGGTTATTAAATGGTTCGTCATCTTGTTTGTTCTGTTGTTTTAAATATTTTTGAACATCATGTTTAGAAACTTTACTATTTTTTTCTTGCGAACGTCGATCTTTAAAAGTAGAAAGTTTTTCTCTATGCCCACATGCACATACAAAAATTTGACCTTCTCCTTCGCCTCTTAGTTCTAAACGTTTGAAGCAATTAGGACATCTCGCGTTAGTAGATTGAGAAATTGTTTTACGATGACCACATTCCCTATCCTGGCAAACTAACATTTTTCCACGTTTACCGTTTACTTCTAACATTAGCTTTCCACAGTCGGGACATTTAGTGCTAGTCATGTTATCATGCTTAAATTTTTGTTCAGTTTGTTTTATTTCTTTCACAGCATCTGAAGAAAAACGAATCATTTCACTCATAAATTTTGATTTAGCTAATTTACCTTTGGAGATGGCTTGAAGCTTCTGCTCCCACTCGGCTGTTAGGGCTGGTGATTTCAAGGCTTCTGGAACAAGGTTTAATAATTGCTTGCCTTTATTAGTGATGAAAATATCTTTTCCCTTTTTTTCTATTAAAAAGCTACTGAAAAGCTTTTCAATAATATCTGCTCTAGTTGCAACTGTCCCCAATCCGCCTGTTTCGCCTATTGTCTTTTTTAAATCATTACTATTACCAGACATAAAATGGACTGGATTTTCCATTGCACTTAAAAGTGTGGCTTCATTAAAGTATGCTGGTGGTTTCGTATGCCCTTTAGTTTCAATAATTTTAGCTACTTCAATACGCTCATTCTCATTAATAATTGGTAATCGTTGATCCTCTGTACTATCAAGATCGTCTTCATCCTTAAAGACCTCTTTCCATCCCAGTGAAATAACCCTTTTACCTTTTGCAACAAAGATCTCATTATCAATTTCTGCGATAACTTTTTCTTGTTCATATACATATGGAGGTAGTAAGACTGCTAAAAATCTTCTAACGATTAGATCATATATTTTAAATTCTTTTGAAGAAAGTTCACTTAATATAGGTGCTTGCTCTGTTGGTATAATGGCATGGTGATCTGAAACCTTATTGTCATCTACAAATGACTTATTTACTTTAATCGGTTGATTCGTTAACTTCATAATGATTTTTCCATAAGGTTTTATGTTACATGCTAATAAACGTTCCTTTAATGTATCAACTAAATCTGATGATAAGTATCTAGAATCAGTTCGTGGATACGTAACGACTTTATGGTGCTCATATAGCTTTTGCATGATGGATAAAGTTTCTTTAGGTGAAAAGTTAAATCGTTTATTCGCTTCTCTTTGGAGCTCAGTTAAATCATAAAGCTGCGGAGCAAAAGATTTTTTTTCAGCTGTCGAAACTTCTTTAATCTTTAGCTGTTTTCCTTTTATCGTTCCAATTATTTTTTGTAATTCATCAGTCGTTTTAATTTTCTGGTCATTCGACTTACGATTTTGCCACGTAAAGGTTACATTATTTGCTAATACTTGTAACCCATAATAAGTTTGTTGCTTAAATTCTTTAATTTCCTTTTCACGCTCTAAAATCATTGAAAGTGTCGGAGTTTGAACCCTACCGCATGAAAGTTGAGCATTATGCTTACAAGTAAGGGCTCTTGTTGCATTAATACCCACGATCCAATCTGCCTCAGCTCTTGCTACAGCAGAAAGATATAGATTTTCATATTCCTTACCACTACGTAAATTTTCAAAGCCTTTTTTTACTGCCTGATCTGTTGCAGAAGAAATCCACAGTCTTTTAATTGGTTTATTAACCTTTGCTAATTGAAGTATCCATCTTGCAACAAGCTCACCTTCTCGCCCTGCATCTGTTGCAATAACGATATCTGAAACATCTTTTCTTAATAATTGAGTTTTGACAGCTTGAAATTGCTTGCCTGTCTTTTTAATAACAACAAGCTTTAATTTATCTGGAATCATTGGTAAATCTTCTAAATTCCATGACTTATATTTATTATCATATCCCTCTGGATCAGCCAAAGTCACAAGATGCCCTAAAGCCCATGTCACAATATACTTTTTACCTTCTAAAAAACCGTTACCTTTTTGATTGCACCCAAGCACTTTAGCTATATCTCTAGCAACTGAAGGCTTTTCAGCTAATACTACTGTTTTGCTCATATCATACTCCTTAGTTTGTTTACAATTTTCTTATTAACTAACTTTAACACTTCTACTTATCTAAATTCAAAATCTAAATAATTTCGATTCGACACTTCTTTTCTTCACTCAAATGAATGCTAAAATTTATTTTCACATAATTTGTCCACATTTTGCACCTAAATCACAGCTTTTAACTTAAATAATAGAAACAATTGATGATCAATTTTCTATAATTTTTTATGATTCACATCGGAAAGGAGTAAATAAAACCATGTATTCCTTATTGTTCATCACACTTATTCCAAGCTGTTTTCTTACTTTTATTTGATTATTCCTAATATAGAAGACAATCAGTATTTCAATATATTTTACCATTGATTTTTTCAATCGTAAGCATCGCTTTAATTGTTATTGGTTTTGCGGTAGAAAGATGGGGTGGGATTAAGTGCAGTTGGAATTGCACTCTTAATTTTATCAATTATATCTATAATTGTAGGATCTATTGTATCTCTTAGAAAATATGGTAAATCTTCTTTTTTGCTGAAAATTGACGTTTTATTTTACTAAGAAAACAAAGGAATTCACTCTCTATATGGCAAATTTAGTAATTAATTCCATATATAAGGAGAGAGACAATGATTAATAAGATTGTATCCGTAATTTTAGGGGTATTTTTATTCCTATTACCCACAGCCAACGCGACTTCTTTTTCACAAAGTTTTAGTGATGATGAGTTATCAAATTATATAGATAATCTAAATTTAAACACTACTGAAGCCACATTTGGACAATCTATTGAAGTTGGATTAACGACTAAAGAACATTTCAACAATGTAACTCTCACATTTAAAAACGGGACTAATTTGACGGAAGTTTTGCTAAAAAACCCATCATCTTCTGATCTATACTATGCTGGAAAAATTGGGGTTACAGCTTCTTTTATAAAAGGCACTTATCAACTAAGTTCAATTACACTAGATGATCAAACTCTAGCTGTTTCAGACCAGGCTATTAAATTTATGATTAAAGATTTGCCAACTCCGAAAATCAATCCAATTACTAATAAATCTACTTCCGTGACAGGAGCATTTTTAGAAAATAGTAGTGTTCAAATCCTCTTCAACAATAAGCTTGTAAGCACTGTACAAACGGATGCAAAAGGCAATTTTCAATTCAATACTAAACCTCTAAAAGAATTTACGAAAATAAATGCAGTTGGTGTTTCAATTGGATTAAAAAGTAAAACTGCTACATCATATGTTTCAGATGTAATCGCACCTTCTATCACTTCCATACCTTCAATATCAGATCAATCACTAAGCATATCAGGTAAATCGGAACCGAATGCTGATGTTCTCATTTACTTAAACAAGAAAGTATTAGCAAAAGGCAAAGTTAACTCTGCTGGTAAGTTTACTATTAAAATAGCAAAGCAAAAGGCAAACACAGTTCTTCAAGTTGTTGCAGTTGATAAAAGTAAAAATCAAAGTAAACCTATTTTAGTTCGTGTATTAGATCGTACTGCACCTCAAGCGCCTACAATCCAAACAGTTAAAGAAAATGCCACTGTCATTAGTGGAAAAACAGAACCAAATGCTTCTGTTAAACTATATCTAAACGGTAAATATTCAGCTAAAACGGCTGCAACAAAGAATGGTAGTTATTCTTTTAAGGTCAGTAAATTAAAAGTATTTACTCCTATAAAAGTGCAGTCAATTGACGCTGCTGGAAATCAAAGTAAGCCTTCATTTACTGAGGCAAAGAGCTCCCAACCTCTTTCGAATGGGCAGCTAATTATTGTTAATACAAAAACAAATAAACTTTCATATTATAACAAAGGAAAACTAGTAAAAACATTTAGTGTAGCCACAGGAAAAGCCTCCTCTCCTACACCTACTGGAAAGTTTAAAATCTTAAACAAAATTAAAAATAGACCTTGGTATAAGGAAAATATTCCTGGCGGAGCTCCAAATAATCCACTAGGTAAAAGATGGATGGGCTTAAGTATGGGTAGTTCCCCGGGAAACTCATATGGAATACACGGAAATGCTAATGAGAGCTCAATTGGTAAATCAGTCAGTCACGGCTGTATTCGAATGCATAACAGTGAGATTGAATGGTTATTCGATCAAATAAATGTTGGAACGACAGTTATTATTGCAAAATCTTCTAGTACTAATGGGCAGATTGCTCACTCATATGGAATAGCGATCGCGTAAAAAGCAAACCTTTCAGGTTTGCTTTTTTAATAGTTTAAGAGATTACTCTCTTTCGTTTTTCTAATAGCATTCTTTTTACTTTTCACTGATAATATTTAGTAAAAAGGAAATAGTTAGAAAGGGGTATTTTTATTTTGAAAAGGTATTTACCCATACTCATTTTGTTTTTCGGTATTCTCTATATCTTTTTTATTCCTTCAGAGCCTGTAAGCATAAAAATACTATTTAAGGTAATTCCAATGGTGTTGATTATTAGTTTGGCCTTTTCACAAATTCCTTATCAATCAACTAAATACCGTACTCTCATAATTTTAGGTCTCTTTTTTTGTATGATTGGTGACGGAACATTAATATGGTTTGTTGTTGGTTTAAGTGCTTTTTTAATTGGGCACTTATTTTACGCTGCTGGTTTTATAACGAAATGGAGATTTTCAATTTATCGTGTACTATCGATCATTCCAATTGCAATTTATGCATTTTTTCTATGCTCTAATTTAGTAAGCTCTTTAAACGAAAATGGTCAGGAAAATTTAGTTATTCCGGTAATAGCCTATTCAGTAGCTATTTCAATGATGGTATTTACAGCAATAATGACTGGAAACAAATGGGCTATTTTAGGGAGCCTATTATTTATCATTTCAGATTCTATCTTATCGTGGGACCTATTTGTAAAAAGTGTTAAATATGGTCACGAATTAATCATGATTACCTACTACACAGCACAGTTTTTAATCGCTAAAAGCATTTTAAATAGAAAGAGAGTTGCGTAATATTTTACTTTCAATTAAAGAAAGAACTACAATATAAATGTAGCCTCTTTTACTAAAAAATAAAAAATGAAAGCGCATTACATACAGATTATGAAATGTAAAAAAGGAGATTTTTATATGAAAAATGAGTTAATAAATCGTTTAATTAGTTATGCAAAAGTTGATACACAATCAAATGCAAGTAGTGAAACATGCCCGTCTACACCAGGCCAATTAACTTTGGGCCGCATGTTAGTGGAAGAGTTAAACAAAATCGGTTTAGTTGATGTAACAATGGATGAAAATGGTTATGTAATGGCTACACTTCCGGCAAATTCCGACAAATATATTCCTACAATTGGATTTTTAGCACATTTAGACACCGCGACTGACTTTACAGGAAAAAACGTTAATCCTCAACTAGTTGAAAACTATGATGGAAATGACATCGTACTAAATGAAAGTTTAAATGTTGTATTATCTCCAAGTCATTCACCAGAGCTAACTAAATATATAGGTCATACATTAATGACAACTGATGGAACAACATTACTTGGTGCAGATAATAAGGCTGGGATTGCCGAAATTATGACTGCGATGGAGTATTTAGTTCAGCATCCTGAAATCAAACACGGCAAAATAAGAGTCGCATTTACACCAGATGAAGAAATCGGTAGAGGCCCACATAAATTTGATGTTAAAGCATTTGATGCTAAATATGCTTACACAATGGACGGTGGTCCACTAGGAGAGCTTCAATACGAGAGTTTTAATGCTGCAGGTGCAATGATTACAGTAAAAGGTAAAAATGTGCATCCAGGTACTGCCAAAGGTAAAATGATAAATTCTATGAAAATTGCCATGGAAATAAATAATTTATTACCTGTAGAAGAAGCGCCAGAATCAACAGAAGGTTACGAAGGCTTTTATCATCTAGTATCAATTGAAGGTGATGTAGAGTTAACAAAGATGCACTACATTATTAGAGATCATGATAAAACAAAATTTGCTAATCGAAAAGAGACATTGTCGAATATTGTAAATCAATTAAAAGAAAAACATGGTGAAAACAGCATTATTTTAGAGTTAAAAGACCAGTACTATAATATGGGTGAGAAAATCTTACCTGTTAAAGAGGTTGTTGATATTGCTCACGAGGCAATGACAAACCTAGAAATTACACCAATTGTAGAACCAATTCGTGGTGGTACAGATGGTTCACAGCTTTCATATATGGGACTACCAACTCCAAATATTTTTACAGGTGGAGAAAACTATCACGGCAAATTTGAGTATATTTCAATCGACAATATGGTTAAAGCAACGAATGTTATGATTGAAGTGATCAAATTATATGAAAAAAAAGCAACTTCAAAGTAAAAAAGTAGGACTGACAGAGCTGTCAGTCCATTTTTTTACTTAATTTTACGAATAAATACGACCTTTAGATAGTTTCCTTCTTTAAACAGTTTAGTTGTTTTAAAATCATTAGGTAGGCTGAATTCTTCCATTAATTTATATTGTCCGCCTAATTCTTTAAACGCTGTGTCAATAAACCCTTTAAATTTATTCATTCCAAACGTACTGCAGTTCGTTGAAGCAACAATTACACCATCATTTTCAGTAATCGTAATCGCTTCTTTCAATAGGTTCTTATAGTCCTTTTCGGCACTAAAAGTATGTTTTTTAGATCTTGCAAAGCTTGGTGGATCTAAAATAACCATATCAAATGAAAGGTTCTTTTTTACTGCATATTTAAAGTAATGAAATACATCCTCAACGACTATGCTCTCGGATGCAGGGTCAATTCCATTAATGTAAAATTGTTCCTTTGTTTTATCTAGGCTCCGATTTGCTAAGTCAACACTAGTAGTCTTACTTGCCCCTCCAACTGCTGCAAAGACTGAGAATGCCCCTGTATAAGAGAAAGTATTTAAAACTGTTTTATCGTAAGCATATTTATCTCGAATTAGTTTTCTTACTTCACGTTGATCCAAAAATACGCCTACCATTGCGCCATCATTTAAATAAATAGCGAAATTAACCCCATTTTCCTTTACGATAATAGGAAATTGACCTCTTTCCCCCATCACAAAGTCATCTTCTTCAATATACTGACCTTTTGTATCAAAGCGCTTTTTCTGATAAATCCCTTTGAATTCGACAATATTCTTTATTGCTTGAATAACCCAATCTTTGAATTGATAGATTCCCTCGCTATACCAACTAATCAAATAAAATCCATCAAAAAAATCAATTGTTAATCCACCGATCCCATCGCCTTCTCCATTAAATACTCTAAATGCTGTCGTATCAGAACTATCATAAAAATGTTGGCGTTCTTCGATTGCTTGTTTAATTTTATCTTCAAAGAACTTAGGACCAATCTTTTCATGCTCCTTCAGGCTAAGAATCCAACCTAAACCTTTATTTTGCTTTCCATAGTAACCCTTTCCAATAAAACCATTACGTTCATCTATTAGATTAATGATAGTTCCTTCATTAATGAAATCTTTACTATTTACGATCGACTCTTTTGAAATTAGTGGGTACCCGTTTTTATAATCTTTTACAAACTTTTGTTTAATTTTCAGATTCATTTCTTTATCCATAAGCCCATCCATTCATTCTCTTTTTTACTCATTATTTCCAGAATCAATTATTATAGTGTGACCTGTTAGACAAAACTGCAGATTTTGGTAATATATAATCTTTTTCTATGAAATAAGCACTGAAGCCATTACGCGCAAAATACGCTTTCAAGTCTTTTATTATAACATGACAAACAAATTACTTTCCCTCTCTTATTTAAGCAAGATTGATAGTGATCTTTAAATTTGATGCATAAACTAATCTCTTTCACTTAAAGGATTAGTGATTTTCTCTGCTAGTTATTTTAATATTAATATCATAAATACCTTTGATGTAGTTATAAAAGTGGCAATACTAAAGTAAGCGCCATATTATCTAGGTCAGAACAAATTCTTGTTCAAAGTGAAAGGATAACATTATGGAAATTATTAATGAAACAATGCAAATAGGGGACTTAAAAGAGAATAAGATAATAGGGAACCTTAAATTAACAAATTCAAAAATAATATTTAGAGGAAAAGGAAATCTTCTATATTGTGATAATGAAAATGTTCATTTAGTAAATAGTAATATTGAGTTTAATGGAAATGACACAATTATTTTTCTTTGTAAAAACAGGTTTAATTATATACTCAATGCAATTGTTTACAATAATTCTGTATTATTTTTTGGAAGAGATAATTATTTTAACAACAAATTAAATATAATTATTTCAGAACAAAAAAATGTTATCGTAGGAGAAGCTTGTTTATTTTCATTTGATTGTTGGTTTAGAACAGCAGACCCACATCTAATTTATGATTCTTTCACGAAGAAAAGAGTTAACCCAAGTAAAAGCATTTATATTGGTGATCATGTTTGGATTGGTCAACATGCATTTATTTTAAAAGGAACTCAAATTGGTTCCGGCAGTATTGTCGGCGGGATGTCTTTAGTTAGTGGGAAAATAATTGAATCTAATTCTTCATATGCGGGCAATCCAGCAAGTAAAATTGGCGAATCGATTTTTTATACTAGTGACAGCGTACATGCGTTTACAGAATCAGAAACACGAAGTCATGATGTTTTTGAGAGTGACGATTATATTTATTCATATAATCAGAATGAGGCTCTCCCGTTTCCTTCAATTGAAAAATCATTAACAGAATTTAAGTTAGTTTCACAAAAACTTGATTTTATTATTGAGAATTTGCAAATGAATCGAAACAAAAACCGCTTTTTCATTGGAAAACCTATTGCTAAGCAGAGTTTTATAGAAAGAATTAAAAAAAATGTATACGAGTATTTAATGACAAAGAAGTAAAGTCGCATGCTTTAGGTTAATAAGAGAAAAGTAAAGATCACAATTGTCATCAACCTCAAAATAGAAATGTAAAAAACGGAGTTATTTTCTTTTGGAAATAGCTCTTTTTTTGGTTGACCTATTAACCCGTTAATCCATATTTCTTATTACACTATTATATGGAACAATTTTCTGCCCTAAAAAAACACCCCTTAAATTCGTTGTATCAAAAACACAGGGTTTTTTCTACATTAATGTTAAGGGGTGCAGTCTAAATTGAATAAGACATTAAACTCATTCATTAACCTGTTGAATTCTTCTAGCAAAATCGACAAATTTGAACTTATCTGGGCGATGTCTAGATTGACCGTATTGTAGTAAGGAACCATCATCTAAATAGACAAAAGTATTTACAACGACTACCATATCATAGCCATCTAAATCCAAATATTTTTGGTCATCTTCTGTGCAAGCTTGTACTACAATTTCTTTTTTCGCAAAGCCAATAGTTAAGTGTAGCGTATTTTCAATATAGTCAAAAATTGACCCTTCGCAGATAGACCTTGAAAGTTTTTCTACATATGAACTATTGTAATACTCTTTGTCTAAAATTATTTTTTTTCCGTCAATTTTTCGAGCTCTAACTACTTTCCAAATCGCTGTTTGCTCATCTATTTCTAGTTGTTCTCTTATAAACTTACTAGGCCACTTCTTTTCAAGAATTTCTACAATCGTTTCTGCTTCTCTACCAATTTGGTTTGATAATTCTTTAAAACTAATTAATCCTGTAACCGGAAAATTTAATTTTGCAGTGTCTAAAATAAACGAACCTTTCCCTTTGACTTTATTTATATAACCGTTTTGCTCAAGCATTTGTAATGATTTTCTAATTGTATCTCTAGAAACATCAAACTGCTCCATTAATGACTTTTCAGAAGGTATTTTACTACCAACAGTAAAAGCCCCTTTTTCAATCTGTTCAATTAACTTATGATAGATTGAAATATACTTTGCGTTCATTTTCATCACCTAGAAAAAGTTTATTATATTCTCACACTTTTCTCAAGAAGGTAACAAATAGACTCATATGGGCGCAACGTCATTTCGGTTAAATCCTGACTAGAATCTTTATAATTTGAAATTAAAATCTGCTTGTTATACTCCCCGATAGCAATATCTTCTGGTATTTTAAAAAGTGTATCTTCTCCATAAAAATTATTAACGACTAACAACATTTGATTACCCAGCTTTCTAGTGTATGCAAAGATTTGTTTATGATTTAGTAATAAAGAATCATACGTACCTGTCGAAATTATGTCGAATTCTTTTCTTAAATTAATTAGTTTTTTATAATGATGAAACACTGAATCTTCATCAGCTAGAGACTTTTCGACATTTATTTGTTCGTAATCTTTTCCTGTTGAAATCCAAGGTGTTCCAGTTGTGAATCCAGCATGTACTGAATCATTCCATTG
Organism: Gottfriedia acidiceleris; assembly: GCF_023115465.1. NCBI lineage: Bacteria > Bacillati > Bacillota > Bacilli > Caryophanales > Bacillaceae > Gottfriedia > Gottfriedia acidiceleris. The sequence continues at coordinate 4,590,541 of NZ_CP096034.1, forward strand.
CATAGGCGTACGAGAATTATCCCTTGATTTGCTCTTTAAAATGGCTAATATTTCTCTTTCTGGAACCCCATTTTCTTTTAATATTTTATAATAATTTAAGCTTTCTACATCTCGATAGTCTTCAATCGCGTCGAATTTAGGATTAGGCATTCCAATTTCTTCACCTTGGTAAATATATGGAGTTCCCCTTAATAAATGCATTGAAGTAGCAAGCATTTTGGCTGATTCTTTATGATACTTTTGATCGTTTCCAATTCGTGATACAATACGCGGTTGGTCATGATTACACCAAAATAAGGCGTTCCATCCATTTCCTGACTGCATACCTTTTTGCCACTGATCCAATATTGACTTAAGTGACATAAAATCAAAATCCATTAATGACCATTTTTGCCCATCTTTATAGTCAATTTTTAAATGATGAAAGCTAAAAACCATGGATAACTCATTCTCTGACGGATTTGAGTATCGAATACAATGGTCGATTGAAGTTGAAGACATTTCACCAACAGTAATGATTTCTTCCTTCTTACCAAACGTCTCATTATTTAATTTCTTTAAATACTCATGAATTCGAGGTCCGTCTGTATAATATTTTCTGCCATCACCTGTTTCGTCATCAACCATAACTTCTGGCTTTGATATCAGATTAATTACATCCAAACGAAATCCTTTTACTCCTTTATTAATCCAGAAATTAACGATATCGAATATTTCGTTTTGTACCTCATCATTTTCCCAGTTTAAATCTGGTTGGGTTTTATCAAAAAGATGCAGATAATATTCATTTGAATTCTCAACTTTTTCCCAAGTTGAACCACCAAATTTGGAAATCCAATTCGTTGGCTCTTTTCCATCTTTTTCTTCTCTAAAAATATAATAATTTTTATATTTTTCATCTCCATCTATGGCTTTCTTAAACCACTCATGTTCTGAAGAAGTATGATTAAATACCATATCCAGCATTATTTCTATATCACAACGTTTAGCAGCCTTCACCAACTCATCAAAATCTTCCATTGTTCCGTATGCTGGATCAATATTTCGATAGTCTGCGACATCATAACCATTGTCATTTTGAGGAGATACATAAAATGGAGTAAGCCAAATGTAGTCAACACCTAATTCTTTTAAATAATCAAGCTTTTTTGTAACTCCTCTTAAGTCTCCTAAACCATCTCCATTCGAATCATAAAAAGACTTAGGATAAATTTGGTATACGACACTGTTCTTAAAATCCTTCATTTTGATAATCTCCTTGATTTATAAATAAATTCGAAAGGAAGGAAAATAAATTTCCTTCCTCTTAAATAATTATGAGTTTTTCACTAGCAGTTTTTTCTTGTTAAAGATAATCGTTAAAATAAATGGGACAACGACTGCAACTAGCATAGCGATTGAAAACATTCCTATATGTTTAGGCTGAATAGATAAAATTGCTGGTAGACCTCCAACACCAATTGAATTCGCCATTACACCTGATCCAACTGAAACAATAGCAGCTATACCAGAGCCAATCATGGCAGCTAAGAATGGATAAGCATACTTTAAGTTAATACCAAACATTGCTGGTTCTGTTACCCCTAAGAAACAAGAGATAGCAGCAGGAATTGATACTTGCTTTTCTTCTTCATTCTTTCTATTTAAATAAATGATTGCTAAAACAGCTGAACCTTGTGCGATATTTGATAAAGCAATCATCGGCCACAGGTTCGTTCCGTGTAGCTGACTCATTAGTTGAAGATCGATTGCGTTAGTCATATGGTGCAATCCAGTTATAACTAGTGGCGCATAGAAGAATCCAAAAACTAAGGCAAATAGCCATCCAAATGAAGACGTTAATCCTGAATAAACTAAATGTGAGATAGCTGACCCGATTTTCCAACCAATCGGACCTAATACTACATGTGCAATTAACACTGTTGGTACTAGTGCAAAGAACGGTACCACAATCATTGAAATTGCACTTGGAACGATTTTTCGAATATTTGTTTCTAAAATCGCTAAAGTGAACCCGGCTAAAATAGCTGGAATAACTTGCGCTTGATAACCAATCATATCGATTTTAGCAAAACCAAAGTCCCAAACTGGTGGTACAGCCCCGCCTGCTACTGCGTATGCATTTAGTAGTTGTGGTGAAACAAGTGTAATACCTAAAACAATCCCTAGAATTTGAGTCGTACCCATTTTTTTTGTAATTGACCAGGTAATACCAACTGGTAAGAAATGAAAAATGGCTTCACCAATCAACCATAAAAAAGAATGTGTACCTGCCCAAAATTGAGAGGTTTCGACAAGTGTTTTAGTACCATGATCTAATAGTTTAATATCCCCAATTATGTTACGGAATCCTAAGATTAGACCACCTACAACAATGGCTGGAATTAATGGTGAAAAGATTTCCGCTAAGTGAGCAAGTAATCTTTGAATCCATGTCATATTTTGCCTTGCAGCTATTTTTGCTTCATCCTTTGAAGTTTCCTCAACCCCAGCTAATTTTACAAATTCATTATAAAAAACAGATACTTCATTACCGATAATTACTTGAAATTGCCCGGCTTGCGTAAAAGTACCTTTAACTATTTTTATTTCTTGAATCATTTTTTCATCAGCTTTTTTAACGTCTTTCAGTACAAAACGCATTCGTGTTGCACAATGAGTTACTGTAGCAATGTTTTCTTTACCACCAATGTACTGAAGTAATTGTTTTGCTTCATCACTATATCGGCTCATGATTTCCCCTCCTCGAGCAATCTTTTTTTATTTAATTTTATCCTGTACGTACAAGATTAGTATATTCTTGTACGTACAGGATTGCAAGCGTTTTTTGTAAACGTTCTCAATTCTTATTAATTTCCATGGAAATTGCTAGTCAATTACTAGAAAGTTACAATAAGAAATCAGAAAGGGTTTATGCTATTTATTCATAAATCATTTTGAGGAATTATTCAGTAAATTAATGGTTGCCATAAAGTTTTACCAAGATGAAAACGGTATGAGATTGCTAACCCATACCGTATTTATTAAAATTTTATTTATTTAAACAGATAAAAATTGAAAAAAACCGTTAATGCTCTAGCTGTTCCTTAGGTAGAGCATTAACGGTTTTTTAGCTATTATTACATAGTTTCCTCTGTAAAGTGATCAAATACGATACAGCCAGCTCCTTGTGCAACGATGTTATACGCTGTTGATGATTTAATGATTTGTACAGGACAGTTTGGATAATTTTTCAATCTTCCTTGTGCTGTTTCGCATGCTACATCAAAGAATAATGGCTTTGGAACTAATGTACCTCCACAAATTACAAGATCAGGGCGAACGATATAAATAAGATTAGTTAGTCCAATTCCAAAGTAATTAGCTGATTCTTTTATAACCTCTAAACAAAGTGGGTCTTCCTTCTCTAAAGCTTCAAGAATTTGATGATAGCTAATATGTTCGACATCGTTTATTTCCCCCATCAAGGAAGTAATCTCGCCGCGCTTAACGCGTTTGATCACCTCTTCTCGAATCGCAGGTAAACTACTGTACGCCTGTAAACAACCATATGAACCACACGAACAAAGTTTTCCATGAATATCAACGATCATATGACCAAAAGCATCGTCCATTTCGTTCTTATTACTTATTAATTTACCTTGTTGAATAATTCCACAACGTATTCCCATATCACTTGAAACAAAAACAATATTTTCGTTTTCTTTACTGAAATTTAGTCTGTACTCCGCTAAGGCGGCTAAATTTGTGCCGTTATTTAGTAATACTGGGCACTTATTGGCTTCTTCTAGGTGCTTAACAATATTTAAATCGTCCCATCCATCTGCTAAAAATGATTCCGATTTTATCATTACACCCTTTTCTTGATCAATTGGGTCCAACACTCCAATACCAATACCTAATAATTGTCCTCTATTAATCTGATTTTGATCTAATAATTCACTTACACTTTTTGTTACAAAATTTAACGTATACTCCCCAGTACTCACGTTGCTCATTTTTAATTTTTTTGATTCGACTATTGTTAGATTTAAATCAAGCAGTAGTACTGTTGTAAATAAATTCGTGATTTCGACACCGATTAAGTAAAATGCAGTTGGGTTAATCATATACATTGCTGGTCTCCTTCCACCACTAGAAACCCCTAAACCACTGTCATATATAAGTCCTTCCTGTACTAATTCATCTAATAACCGAACACAAGTAGTATGCTTATACCCTGTCATTTCAGTTAATGTACTAACTTTAATTGGCCCTAATTTTCGTATTAAGCTATATAAAAGCTTTAAACTTTTGATTTTAGGCGACTGATAGCCTATAAATTGCCTGATCATTGACTCCTCCGAAACTCTAATCTTATTTTACATTCATTTAACTTTTTATATTTTATGAATTAAGTATAGCTATTTATACACTATATTTACAACATCTTCAGTGAAAACGAATAAACTTTTTACCAAAATGATTTTTAGTTTGTTTACAAGTAAGGAATTATCCATTAGACTTATGTTGAAAGCATTATTATTTATTAGAATTCTTATAACAATCCCTATCGCTCATTTTAGGAGGAAAAATAAATGCATAAAACTGAACATATTTTAGAAACAAGAAATTTTTTATTAGGTAAAACAAACTACCGTCCAACGGTTGGATTAATATTAGGTTCTGGCTTAGGTACTCTTGCAGATGAAATCGAAAACTCTGTTGTGATCCCTTACAGTGAAATTCCTCACTTTGCAAAGTCTGAAGCAGTTGGACACGCAAATGAATTAGTAATCGGTGAATTAAAAGGCCAAGCTGTTGTAGCAATGAAAGGTCGTTTCCATTATTATGAAGGCTTTACTTTAGATGAAGTAACGTTCCCTGTACGTGTAATGAAAGCTCTTGGAGTAGAAAAATTAATCGTAACAAATGCTTGTGGCGCTGTTAACACTAGCTTTAATCCAGGCGATTTAATGTTAATTACTGATCATATTAATTTAGTTGGAACAAATCCTTTAATTGGACCAAATAACCCAGAACTTGGAACTCGCTTCCCTGATGTTTCTGAAGTATATAACAAAGAATTACGTAGCCTTGCATTAAATGTTGCTGCGAAACAAGATCTTAAATTACAACAAGGTGTATATGCTTGGTGGAGTGGCCCTTCATACGAAACACCTGCTGAAATCCGTATGATCCGTACACTTGGTGCTGATTCTGTTGGGATGTCAACTGTTCCTGAAGCTATCGTAGCTGTTCACGGAAGTATGAAAGTTTTAGGTATCTCTTGCCTAACAAACATGGCTTGTGGCATCCTAGACCAACCATTAAACCACGAAGAAGTAATTGAAGTAGCAAGCATGGTGAGAACGAAATTCGTTAACTTAGTTAAGGGCATTTTAGAAGAAATGTAATACGAAATGCGCAAGGCGTTTGATCAGCCCCGATAAGCATAAGACGAAGAACGATAAAGGTTGGTTTTTACCTTTATTGAGCTTTGGCTTATGACCTCGAGGGGCTAACGCCTGGAGCTAGACAATGCGCAAGGCGTGTTGAGTGGCTCTAGGTGGAGTATTACCGGAGAAATATCTCGCACAACTAGACAGTAACAAAATATGAAATTAGATATAAGTAAAGAGGTTTTCTCTCTTTACTTCATTGTATAGACAAAGTTCTAAAAACTTGAGTTTCAGACTGATTGCAAGCGCTTGTCTTTCGAGGCGCGAAGCTTGGTGAGGAGCGGAGTTACCCTGGACGGTAATAAGCACCGCAGACGGGCGAAGCAACGAAGAAAGCGAGCGTTTGTCAACAGTCTGAAGTAAAGAGGTTATCCCTCTTTACTTCTTTTTATTAAAACGGGGTGTTATTTTGAAAGGTATACTTTATATAATAATCGGTTCAGTTTGTTATGGCGTTTTGTCTACCTTTGTAAAATTGGCTTATGATGATGGTTTTATTGTAAATGATGTAGTCGGTATTCAAATGTTTGTTGGAGCTATCTTGTTATGGTCCATCGTACTTATGAATAGAAGTAAATCCACTAAATCAAATAATAAACAATATTTAAAGCCTACAAAGAAGGATGTTTTATTACTCGTTATATTAGGGTCTACTACTGGATTAACAGGGATGTTTTATTATTTGGCTTTGCAATATATTACTGCATCATTAGCAATTGTGCTGTTGTTCCAATTCACTTGGATTGGCGTTTTATTAGAATCAGTCGTCAATCGAAAACTTCCTGAAAAAAGTAAATTGCTCTCATTGATTCCTCTCGTTATCGGCACGATTTTTGCGACAAATGTTTTAACAGATGGTATCGGTTCATTGAATTGGTTTGGAGTTTTATTTGGGGCGTTGTCCGCGTTTTCTTACAGTACTTTTATATTACTTAGCGGTAGAATCGCTTTAAAAGCAAACCCAATAACAAAAACGGCTTTAATGATTACAGGTGGTTTTATAATTTGTACTCTCTTCCTCCCACCTACATTTTTCACAAATTGGCACTTATTTGCAGAAATTTCATTAAAGTACGGACTGATCCTTGGCTTTCTAGGTCCATTTTTCTCTACTTTAATGTTTTCAAAAGGCGTTCCTTTAACAGGTTCAGGTCTTGCCTCTATTTTAGGAGCAGCAGAGTTACCGACAGCTACGTTAATGTCAGCGATTGTATTAAAGGAAACGGTTGGGACTCCACAATATTTTGGTATCTTTTTAATCTTAATCGGTATCGTTTTACCTGAATTCCTTAAAAGAAAGTCACTTCAATCAGCATAAAAATATTTTCTTACATTAAACTTGTTAACATACATTAGGCAATATAAATCTGCTAATACTCCGAATAATTAAATAGATATTCCAAATAATATATTTGATTGCAAGCAAAGCACTAGCAATCAGTCTGAAAATCATTTTTTTGGACTTTGTTTAAAAACAAAGATATTCAATGTAATATCTTTGTTATTTTTTTGGAGGTGTTTTTATGAGAGTAAAAGACGTAATGTCGAGTAATGTTGAATGTTGTTCAAACCAGGATTCTTTACAATCAGTGGCAAGTAAAATGGAAACCTTAAATGTTGGAGCAATTCCAGTTGTTGACAATGGACAAGTAGTTGGAATGATTACAGATCGAGATTTAGCTTTACGTGGTATTAGTCAAGGGGGTAATGCAAATGCTTCCCAAGTAATGTCTAATAATATTGTGACGATTGATTGTAACGCAAGTCTTCAAGAAGCATCAAATTTAATGGCACAGCATCAAATAAGAAGATTACCAGTTGTAGAAAATGGTAACCTCGTTGGAATACTTTCACTTGGTGACTTAGCAGTACAAGAGCAGTCAGATGAAAGTGCTGGCGAAGCATTGTCTCAAATCTCTCAGAACGATATTCAATAACTAGAAAAATGGGACCGCTTTATATGGTATTCGGTCCCATTTTTATTTTTTATTTATTCATTTGTGCTAGAAAATCTCCGAGTAGACTATCCATATCTTCCTCTTCAATTTCTTCTTTTGCTGCAGAGATTTCGCTTTTGCTTGCAGCTTCCCAATCAAAGTTATCTAAATCATCATCACGGTCAGCTTTTCTTTCAACATTATCTAATTTCGTTACAACCAGTTCACTAGTACGAATATTTGATTGAACGGGTTCCAATTCTGGCTCTAGCTCATTCATTTCTTCTTGAAGATATAGAGCTTCTTCAATTGCTAGACTATTACTATTTAGCGATGTAATAAGAGAAGCAGTACGAATTGGGTTAGATAATAGTTGGTACACAATACTACCTAATAGTGCCTCAGAATGCTCATGTTTTAACCAATCTCTTTGAGCTTTATCTAGACTTTTCGGTAGTGGAATTGTTATTGTTTGCCTTTGCTTTGATAATGAGTCATTAACTCCGCTTATTACGTACTCAGCAATCTTACTTGAAAAATTTCGTCTTTCGCTTTGTTTAAGCTGCTGCAAATGTTTCATTATTTGATCAGGCGTATCAGAAGGGATACGAAATGTAATAGGTTGTCCCCTCGTCAATTCTTTTTCCTGCATGGAATCACCTTATTTTGCTTTAGACATTTTTTGTTCTTCTTTTTCAGTGTGTTGTGTTTCTCTTCTAGATTCTCTTACTCTTTTTATTTCATAATCAGCGATTAGCTTATAATAAGCATTCGCCATCATCCAGATACTTTCCTTCTCATCCTCAAAGAAATCAATATTATAACCATCTAGGTTATTATTAAGTGTTTTAAGATACTCTTTTAAGATTAGCGATCCTCCACCAATGAAATAACATATTTCAGTTTGTGAGTTCTTCTGCCAAATATTTCTTAAATGACGATATTGTTTTTTTGCTAATTCTAATAGAATTCGGTCTACAATATCATGAACGCTTGTCCGACTACCCTTAACCATTATATGATTTCGATCACTTTTCTTAGTAATGATCTCTACAACGTCTCTTCGGCTATCAAGTTCAACTCCATGTCTTGAACGAATCTCTTCACGAATTGCCTCAAGGGACTCCGCAACGCCAAGATTAAAACCTTGAGCCTTATCGTCATCTACTTTTCGATTTCTAATGACTGCAATATCAGTTGATAACCCTCCGATGTCTTGAATAAGGATTTTTTTATCTATCAGGTCTTTATTAATTATGTTTAAATGATTGTCCATAACTAAGTTAATAAAAGCTGCAAATCCTTCGGGATAGACTTTAACTTCTTCAAACTTAATATTAACTTTTAATCCTTGATGTCTTGGTGTTACTAAAAACTCTACTTGGTGAACTGAGCCTAGTAATCTAGAACGATAACCAACGTCCTTTCCTTCCTTTACTTCTCTAAGCGGAAGACCAGTTCCTAATACGTATGTTGCCTCAATTACATTATTAGAGTTCTTTACAATCTGTTTATTATCTTCTCTAGCTGCATCTAACGCTAAAGCTGCAAATAACATAATAAGTGTTTGATCCTCTTCAGACTTATTACTCCCAGGATCTAGTTCTGTTGCATTACCGCTTTTAGTTGCTAAATTTCCTACACGATAAACAGTATTATTCTCTTTTAAGGTTGGCGAGTGAACGCGAATATGTATTCCATCAACTGGATCTTGGTTGTCTAATTCTTCTATCCCAATGATTGGACGATCTTCTGTATCCCTTGCAATAATATTAGGAATATTAATCTCTGATTCCATCTTCCCAAAAATCCCTTTGAGTGAATCGTTTCCTACATCAATAGCAGCTATACGAGCATTTACCACTTTAATCATCCCTTTCGCTAATAGGTTTACATATTAATAGATAATTCTGATATTAGATTATCTAACTTTAGCCATCCGGTCAATGTCCCATGCTGAACTATTATAAAAATGTAACTGAATTGTCATCTTGTATACAAAATTGTAAACACATAAAAATTTGTATACTTTTCTGTATACATGTGTACAAAAATGTATACAAATGTTTACAAAAGCGTGTACTTGTATACAAAAGTGTATACATCCCCTTTTTTATTCTAGAATTAAATTCAGAACAACTGACTCCTACCTGTGGATTATAAGTTTACGTTTTTGTGTACAAGTATACTTTATCGTATACAATTGTTTACAAAATGTATTCTTGTGTACAAATATGTGTACAACGCACCTTTGAACGGTTTCCTATAAAAATAAAAAAACAGGTAGATGGCTTCTACCTGTCAATATGTGTATAAGTCCACCTTATTAAAATATCCACATGTGGATTACTTATTTTTTATTATGACTAACTAACTCTTGAATAGGATTATTTTCAATGATTATTATATATGAATCCTGTAGCTTATTGTAATCCTCTTCAGACATAAGCTTTAAATTTAATAGGTCCTCCTTTGTTGTAAATTTTGGGTATGACCTTCTCCGTAATGGTCCAAATCCTTTTAGATTATAAAATTTTCAATCTAAAAGTCCAAAATAAAAAACGATCCACAAAAGGATTGTAAATAAAATAAAAAAACGTATGTCATGATTTGTCATTTTAAAATAGGATTTTACTATATTTATATATCGCCCGAAAGTCCAATATTAAACGCCAAAACCGCATAATTACCTCTTGTCCAACCTGTGCCCAACAAATTCTTTGATTCCAAATTCCTTTTAATGTTTCTTGTACTAACATCCAGCAAAGTGCACGAGGTTCATAGCGAATATCCCAAAATCTTTCTTGTAGCTTCCACGATACTGCGATATCTTCTGTAATCATGTCGCAGTTCCATAATCCTACATCTACAAGTGCTTTTTTCGAAATGCAACTTACTTCGCCTGATACAGTCATAATTTTACCAAGCATTCTTTTGGTTCTTTTTATAGCCCCAATAGATAGAAGAATATTCCACTATCTGTAATCTACTCAGTAGCATATCACGATTTCGAATTCTTGGATTTCCTGTTACGGCACCGAGTCTTTCCCCACTATGTAGAAAATTTACTTCTTTTCCTTTTTCTCGGTATCGGAAAAATAGACTGGATCCTGCCACCCAAAATAAAGACATAACCAATGGATACCAAAATACAAATTCCGACAAAAGACTTATAAATTTGTTTAATTTTAATCACCTAATTTACTAAATTCAAAAATGTAACTTCCATATAAAAGCTAGTATCAGCAAATACAAATAAATTAATAGTGTTTTTCTAACCTATATATGTAATTTTTTACTTTCTTACAAAAGTTTTTGTTCTTTTAACATGAAACGATTATAATGGGAATTATGATTGTACTTCTCTAGTACAATTTAATAGGTAGAAAATTTAATAAAAAAATCCATAAGCTTTATTGCTTATGGTAGAGGTCGCAAACTCCCCTCTACAAAAAAATAAGGCGAAAAACAATATTTGTCGTATTGTTTTTATTTTTGTTATTCGGGATGCCCTCTTCTTTTTAATCATGTAAAGGAGAGAAGAAATATGAAAAATGAAAAAGCAATCGTTGTATTTAGCGGTGGCCAAGACAGTACTACTTGTTTATTCTGGGCTATGCAACAATTTGGCGAAGTTGAGGCTGTTACGTTTAATTACAATCAGCGCCATAAACTAGAATTAGATGTAGCTGCAGATATTTGTAAGGAATTAAATATTCCTCACCATATCCTTGATATGTCCTTGTTAAATCAGCTTGCACCAAATGCTTTAACAAGATCAGATATTGATATAACTCACGAAGAAGGCGAACTTCCTTCTACATTCGTCGATGGACGTAACTTATTATTCCTATCTTTTGCAGCAGTGCTCGCTAAACAAAAAGGAGCAAAACACATTATTACTGGTGTTTGTGAGACTGATTTTAGCGGATACCCTGACTGCCGAGATATCTTTGTTAAATCATTAAATGTAACTCTTAATCTATCAATGGATTATCCATTTGTTATTCATACTCCTCTTATGTGGATTGATAAAGCTGACACATGGAAATTAGCTGATGAATTAGGCGCATTTGAATACGTAAAAAATAAAACTTTAACTTGCTATAACGGCATTATTTCTGATGGTTGCGGAGAATGTCCAGCATGTGAGCTTCGTCAGGCTGGTTTAGATCGTTACCTACAAACGAAGGGAGCCACAAAGCATGTTTGATTTTCGCATCGTAGAAAGACTTCATAAAATTGATGAGCATATAAAAAAAGAAGACTTAAAATATCACCATAAACGAGTTCTCGTTAATAAAGAATTTACCTTTGATGCTGCACATCACTTACACTGCTATGAGGGTAAATGTAAGAATTTACATGGTCACACTTATAAAGTTATTTTTGGAATCAGTGGTTTTGTTGATGAGATTGGCTTAGTAATCGATTTTGGTGATATAAAGCAGATTTGGAAAGAAAAAATTGAAATCTATTTAGATCATCGTTATTTAAATGAGATGCTACCTCTAATGAATACAACAGCTGAAAATATGGTTGTTTGGATTTATGAGCAAATGGAAAATGCACTAAAAGATCATACAAATCCTGTGCAAGATATTCGAGTAGAGTTTGTTCGATTATTTGAAACACCTACTTGCTATGCAGAAGCTCGTAGGGAGTGGATGATCAATGAGTAAAATTCCTGTACTTGAAATATTTGGACCTACTGTACAAGGTGAAGGTATGGCAATCGGTCAAAAAACGATGTTTATTCGTACTGCGGGTTGCGATTATTCTTGTAGTTGGTGCGATTCCTCATTCACATGGGATGGTAGTGAAAAAGAAAATATAAAATGGATGACCGCAGAAGAAGTTTGGGAGAATTTAACCAACTTAGGCGGCGATACATTCTCTCATATTACGATTTCTGGTGGAAACCCTGCACTACTTCCATCTTTAGGCCCTGTAGTTGAGCTTTTAAAGGAAAAGAATATGACATTAGCTCTTGAAACTCAAGGTAGTAAGTGGCAACCATGGTTACCTTCGATTGATGAAGTTACTTTATCGCCTAAACCGCCTAGCAGTGGCATGAATACTGATTTTGATATGCTAGGAAGCATCATTCAAAATTTAGAAAATCATCCAAAGTTTTGCTTAAAAGTTGTTATTTTTGATGAAAAAGATTTAGCTTATGCGGAAGCTGTTCATCAAAAATTCCCACATGTTCCGTTCTTTTTACAAGTCGGAAATAGTTGGCTAAATGCGGATGATAGCACTTTATTACAATACATGTTAAATCGTTACGAATGGCTTATAGATGAAGCAATGAAATCAAAAGTATTTAAAAATGTAAAAGTTTTACCTCAATTACATGCATTTGTTTGGGGAAATAAGAGAGGAGTTTAACCAAAATGGTAGGAAGATCAAAAGGTTCACTAGAAGATGTATCATTACTTGGCAGCAACAACACAAAATATTTATTTGAATACGATCCAGGAATATTAGAAACATTTGATAATACTCACCCAGATCGTGATTATTTCGTAAAATTTAATTTCCCTGAATTCACTTCACTTTGTCCAAAAACTGGCCAACCTGATTTTGCGACAATTTATATAAGCTATATTCCTGAGAAAAAAATGGTTGAAAGTAAATCATTAAAATTATACTTCTTTAGCTTCCGTAATCATGGTGACTTCCATGAGGATTGCATGAATATTATTATGGATGATCTAATCGAATTAATGGATCCTCGTTATATTGAGGTCTGGGGGAAATTCACTCCACGTGGGGGAATTTCAATCGACCCATATTGTAACTATGGTCGTCCAGGTACTAAATACGAAAAAATGGCTGAACATCGTATGATGAACCATGATTTATATCCTGAGAAGATTGATAATCGATAAGAACTAAAAGTGCACTGTTTAAAATACAGTGTACTTTTTTTAATCAGGCAAATACTATATTCGTTTATGGCACTTAACTTGTTTTTATTTTACAATTAATGGAAAGTAAATAAAAAGTGTGGTGAAATCATTTGTTTAAACTATTACTCATTGAAGATGATTCTTCTCTATTCACTGAGATTAAAGATCGCTTATCTGGATGGTCCTATGAGGTATTTGGAATAAAAGATTTTAGTAAGGTAATTCAAGAGTTTACAGAAATAAAACCTGATTTAGTCATCATTGATATACAACTTCCAAAATACGATGGTTTCCATTGGTGCCGCATGATTCGTTCCCATTCAAATGTACCAATTATCTTTCTATCTTCAAGGGATCACCCCTCGGATATGGTCATGTCGATGCAGCTTGGAGCAGATGATTTTATACAAAAGCCATTCCATTTTGATGTACTAATTGCGAAAATCCAGGCTACTCTTAGACGCGTATATAATTACAATACCGAAAAAATTACTCTTAAAACTTGGTGTGGTGCAACGGTCGACTATGAAAAAAATAATGTATCGAATGAAACTGGTACAATTGAACTGACAAAGAATGAGATCTATATTTTAAAATTGCTAATTGAACAAAAAAATAAAATCGTAAGTCGTGAGGAATTAATAAATGCCCTTTGGGATGACAAGCGATTTATTAGTGATAACACTTTAACAGTAAACGTAAACCGATTGCGTAAAAGACTAGATGAAATAGGATTAGGACAATTTATTGAAACAAAAGTTGGTCAAGGATATATTGCTTTAGAAGAGGGGATCTAATGTTTAAAACATTTCTAATAGAGCGATTTAGTTGGATTCTTTTTTTTCTATTAACACAAGTACTCGTTGTATTTGTATCATTTATTGATTCGTCAATTCCTTTAAAATCACTACTTTACATTGTCTTTCTATCACTATTATTGTTTATCATTTTTTTAGTTATTCGATATCCTAAAGAAATAAAATTTTATAAGAGTCTTGTTGAACGTGAAGATAACCTTGATTTGACGGGGATTGAAGAACCAAATAGTCCATTTGAAGAAATTGTTGAAAACAGCTTAACGAATCAAACAAGCTTATTGAAAAAAATAGCGATTCAGAATCAAACTTATTTAGAGCAAGAAAAAGATGAGCTCCTATCATGGATTCATGAAGTAAAAACACCTCTAACAGCAATGCACTTAATGATTGATCGTATGAAGGATGAAAAGTTGAAATCAAATTTAACATATGAATGGCTTCGTATTCACCTATTACTAGATCAACAGCTTCACCAAAAAAGAATACCTTTTATTGAAAATGATCTTTATATCGAAAAAATTCAGCTTGAAGATGTCATTTATCCAGAGATTAAAACTTTGCAATCATGGTGTATACATAAAGGGATTGGATTTGATATTGAATTAGAGGAGTTAGAAGTATTCAGTGATGCTAAATGGCTATCATATATACTACGACAGCTATTAACAAATGCCGTGAAATATAGTCCATCCTCAGACATTCGGATTATAAGCAAGCAAGAAAATGAGCAAGTCATTCTTCAAATTGAAGATTTTGGTCGTGGTATTCATTCAAAAGATTTGCCACGTATTTTCGAAAAAGGATTTACTTCTACGATCCAACATCAAGACAATGCCTCTACAGGGATGGGGTTATATTTAGCAAAGAAGGCTGCTCAGTCCCTACATATTACTTTCCAGGTAAAATCTGAGTTAGATAAAGGTTCAATTTTCACACTAACCTTCCCTAAACGAAATGAATTTGTAAAAATAACAAGCATGTGACAAAATTGTCACATGCTTTTGTTTATTGTTCGGTTAATCAAAGGAAACGGTCTTGGTAACCATTTATACTAACTTTATCGAATGAAAATAAAGGAGTGTATGAATTGAATATTTTAGAAGCAAATAAAATTCATAAAAGTTACGGAAATAAATTTAATAAACAAGAAGTGTTAAGTGGCATTAATATAAACATTGAAAAAGGTGAATTCGTTAGTATCATGGGTCCATCTGGATCTGGTAAAACAACTTTACTAAACGTACTTTCCTCGATTGATAAGATTAATAGTGGAACGATTGCAATTGAAGGTAAGGATATAACGGATATGAGAGAAAAACAATTAGCAGAATTTCGTAAATACTATTTAGGCTTTATTTTCCAAGAATATAACTTACTAGACACATTAACTGTAAAAGAAAATATACTTCTACCTTTATCAATAACAAAAACATCACCGAGTGAAGCTAATCAAAAGTTTGATGTAATTGCTAAAGAGCTAGGTATTTATGAATTAAAAGATAAGTATCCTAACGAAATCTCCGGGGGACAAAAACAGCGTACTTCGGCTGCTAGAGCATTTATTCATGAACCTAGTATTATTTTCGCAGATGAACCTACAGGCGCACTGGATTCAAAATCTGCTTCAGATTTATTAAATAAACTAAGTGAACTAAATGAGAAAAGAAATGCAACAATTGTAATGGTTACACATGACCCAGTAGCAGCAAGCTTTTGCAATCGTGTTGTCTTTATTAAAGATGGACAAATCTATTCACAACTACACAAAGGCGATGAAACAAGACAGAATTTCTTTAAAGATATCATGAAAACCCAAGGTGTATTAGGTGGTGTTCACCATGAGCATTAATCATTTGATATTCCGAAATTTAAAAAAGAATTTAAAAAACTATTATCTATATGTTTTTGCATTAATTTTTAGTGCTGCATTATACTTCTCATTTGTTACATTGCAGTATGACCCATCAATGGAAGCGACAAAGGGTTCAATCAAAGGAGCAGCAGCAATTCGCTCAGCGTCGATTTTACTTGTCGCAATCGTTTCGATTTTCCTTTTATATGCCAATATGATTTTTATAAAAAGAAGAAGTAAAGAAATTGGTTTGTTTCAATTAATTGGAATGACTAAAAACAGGATTTTCGGTATTTTAACTGTTGAAAATTGTATGCTATATTTTAGTTCATTGGTTCTAGGGATTTTAGTAGGTTTTTCAATTTCAAGGCTGATCATTATGATTTTATATAAAATTGTCGGAGTTAAAGCGATTGCAACTTTACATTTTTCTTCACAAGCATTAGTGCAAACATTAATTGTCTTTATCGTAATTTACGCTTTTATTATGTTAATGAATTATGTTTTTATTAAAAGACAAACTATTTTATCTTTGTTCCGAGTAGTCTCATCGACTGAAGGAAAGCTTAAAAAAATGTCTATTTTCGAGATTTCTATTGGAATTTTAGGTATTTTATTAATAATCTCAGGTTATTTTCTATCATCAAAATTATTTGATGGTGATTTTACTACTATGACTGAACTATTTTCGGTAATGATCTATATTTTAGCGTCAGTCATTATCGGAACTTATTTAGTGTATAAAAGTTCTGTTCGTTTTATTTTAAATATCGTTCGTAAAAAGAAAAATGGCTATTTAAATATTAATGATGTCCTATCTTTATCTTCAATTATGTTTAGAATGAAGTCTAATGCCTTGCTACTTACAATTATTACAACTGTTTCAGCGCTAGCGATTGGCTTATTATCTTTAAGCTATATATCTTATTATTCTGCAGAAAAAACTGCAGAGAGCCATGTCCCTGCTAACTTTTTCTTAAATAACAAGAAGGATTTACAAAGTTTCACAACTGGGCTAAATGAAAATGGTATTAAATATACAGAAAAACATACAGAGGTTATTCAAGTTAATGCAAATATCAAGAATATACTAGATACAGAGTTAAAAGGCATGATGAAGGATGCTGACAAATTCCCACTAGCGGTCGTAAGCGAAAAGTCAGTTAAAGTAAACCTTGCTTCAAATGAAGCCTTATTTACTGGATATGATGATCTGCTTCAAAAATTTATGACATTAAAGGATTCAGGGCATATTGAATTAACTAGCAGCCAGAAAAAATTCAACCTGAACTATTTAGGATTAAAACGTGAAAAGATTATACCTTCCTACTTTACAAATGGAGGATTTCCTACTGTTATTGTAGACGATCAAGTATTTAAAACATTAAAACAGAATCTGGATTCATCAATTCAAAAAGATTCAACTGTCTACAATGGGATTAATATAATTGATGAAAAACAAATTGAAAAAGCAAATAATATCTATATCGACCATCAATTTGATAAGAATTATCCTAATGCTTCTCGACTTGAAATCGTTAAAAGTCAGAAAGCAAATATGGGCCTTATTATGTTCATCGTTGGATTTTTAGGACTAACGTTCTTAATGACATCTGGATGCATTTTATACTTTAAACAAATGGATGAAAGTGTTGACGAAAAACCAAACTATACTATTTTACGTAAACTAGGTTTCTCCCGTAGAGACTTATTAAGAGGTATTCGTTCTAAGCAATTGTTTAATTTCGGTATCCCATTAGTAGTCGGACTAGTTCATAGTTATTTTGCTGTCCAATCTGGATGGTTCTTATTCGGTACTGAAGTCTGGACACCAATGATTATCGTCATGGTTTTATATGCTGTTTTATACTCGGTATTTGGACTTTTATCCGTTCTTTATTATAAAAAGGTAATTAAAGAAGCTCTTTAGACTAGCACTACTACCTAATAAATAATAGAAGCTCGAACGTGAGCTTCTATTATTTTTTTACTTATTTTGATTTATAATAGCCTTAAACATACTACGTTTAAAGGTGGATTGGGATGACTAAAACCATTGTTGAAAAGCTAAACTTAAAAAAATATAAAAAAGCTACTGTTTTAAATCAACCAAGTGATGCAAATTATTTTGCAGATCTACCACATTTTGATACGGATCTACAAAACCATCCTTACGACCTGATATTTGCTTTTGTACTTGATATGGATTCGCTAAAAGAGCTAATCACAAAGATTATCCAGAATCATTATTTAGATAAAAATGGCTATTTTTTTATTGCCTATCCTAAAAAAGGAAACAAAGTATATCCGACTTATATTCATCGTGATGATTTATTTGAAGGATTAGGTGCGGATGAGAGCGGCTATATTGGTTCAAGTACAATGAAATTTGCTCGAATGGTTGGATTAGATGACGTCTTTACAGTTGTTGGATTAAAAGACGAATCAAAAACAAAAGCTGCGAATTCATCGAAAGCGAGTCAATGTGTAGATGATTATATCGATATGATTCCAAATGTTGAAAAGGATTTAGAAGATTCTCCTGAATTACTTACGATCTATCAATCTCTAACTCCTGGGTATCGTAAAGATTGGGCACGACACGTCTATAGCGCTAAGCAAGAAGTAACGAAAGCTAAAAGACGTGAAGAAATGAAAATGGTCTTAGGTGCTGGATACAAAACGCTGGATTTATATCGTAAAGATAAAAAATAGAAGCCAAAAATCCACAAGATTATTTACTTGTGGATTTTGTTCACTTATTAAACTTTTTAGATGTACAGCCTGTCTGTTTATATGTTTCAACAACAACGAGTAACTTTACCACCTTTAGCATTAAAGCGTGACTCTTGCGCTTCGATAAAGAACTCTTTTCTAGATTGAATTGGTTGATCAGGATGGTGTGTTTTCATATGTTCAACGTATTTTTCATAGCTTGGTACACCTACTAATAAACTAATAAACTGTTTATAATATTTTTTGAACTCCTTCACTTTATAGTGCATAATTTTTCGGTTCACTTTCTTCGCGTTTAATGTACGGAGTTTCATGTAATTTTATCGGTTTATTAGACAATATATTTATCCAATTTCGAATCGAAGCAATTAGAACTAAAAGCACAATCACCATAAACAATCCACAAATTGTTGCGTCAATATAGTCATTTAAAATAATTTGGTTCATTTGTGCTTTACTAGCTGCTGGTGCGAGGATTTTGCCAGCATCTAAACCATCTTTAAAAACTTTAGCATGCGCTAAAAACCCTATTTTTGGTAACGCATGAAATAGTTTTTGCCAACCGGCAGTCATTGTGACGATTAATATCCAGATTGTTGGCACTAATGTAATCCATGCATATGCCTTTTTCCCCATTTTAAGCAGGATAGTTGTGCCTAGCAATAATGCAATAGCTGCAAGCATTTGATTTGCGATACCAAATAATGGCCATAAAGTATTAATCCCTCCAAGTGGATCAATAACTCCTTGATAAAGGAAATAGCCCCAGCCGAAAACGCAAATAGCAGTCGCAATTAAATTTGCAGGAAGTGAATCTGTCTTTCCAAATGGCTTATACACATTACCTAAAATATCCTGCGTCATATAACGTCCAATCCTAGTTCCAGCATCAATTGTAGTTAATATAAATAACGCCTCAAATAGAATAGCAAAATGATACCAAAAAGCCATCAATGCCTTACCACCAATTACTTTAGAGAAAAGTGCCGCCATGCCGATTGCTAAAGTTGGTGCCCCACCAGTACGAGAAAGAATTGTTTGTTCCCCTACATCTTTGGCTAGCGTAGTCAAATCATTTGGAGCTATTGTAAAGCCCCAGCTAGAAACTACTTGAGCCACTTGGTTTACGTCAGTTCCAATTATGGCAGGTGGGCTATTTATAGCAAAATATGCTCCTGGAGTTAATAAACAAGCGGCAATCATAGCCATAACAGCTACAAAAGACTCCGTTAACATAGCACCATAACCAATTACACGTGCATGCGTTTCACGCTCAATCATTTTAGGGGTAGTGCCCGAAGCAACTAATGAATGGAACCCAGAAACAGATCCACAAGCGATTGTTATAAATAAAAATGGAAATAGATTTCCGGCAAATACTGGTCCTGTTCCGTTAATAAACTTTGTAACGGCCGGCATTTGTAAATCCGGTGCGACAATAATAATGCCAATTGCTAAAGCTAAAATCGTACCAACCTTTAAAAATGTGCTTAAATAATCACGTGGAGCTAATAATAGCCAAACTGGAAGTACTGATGCAATAAACCCATAACCAATTAACATAAGAGCAATTGTTTCTCCCTTAAACGTAAACATTGCCGCTAATGTTGGGCTTTCTGCTACATATTGTCCTGCAAATAAAGAAAGTAGTAATAAAATTACACCAATAAAAGATCCTTCTCCTACTCGACCTGGACGTATGTATCGCATATAAATACCCATGAAAATCGCGATTGGAATAGTTGCTGCAATCGTAAACATTCCCCACGGACTTCCTGCAAGTGCTTTAACTACAACAAGTGCTAATACAGCTAATAAAATAACCATAATGCCTAATATACCAATTAACGCAATGACCCCTGTTATAGGACCTATCTCTTCTTTAATCATTTCTCCTAGCGATTTACCATTTCTACGTGTCGAAGCAGCTAATATGACAAAATCCTGTACTGCCCCTGCAAATACAACTCCTACTATAATCCAAATCGTTCCGGGTAAATAACCCATTTGCGCAGCTAAAATTGGGCCAACCAGTGGGCCAGCCCCTGCGATTGCTGCAAAGTGATGACCAAATAGTACCCACTTATTCGTTGGTACAAAGTCTTTCCCATCGTTATTAATTTCAGCAGGTGTTTTACGATCTTCGTCCAGTTTAAATACTTTTTCTGCAATAAACTTACTATAAAATCGATAAGCCACTGCATACGTACAAACTGCCGCTGTGAGGAGCCAAATTGCATTTATTGTTTCCCCTCTTTTTAAAGCTAATACAGAAAAACAGAAAGCTCCAAGTATTGAAATTAATCCCCAAACTACTATTGATTTTAAAGATTTCACAACCAAGTTACCTCCTTTTTCATTTATAAAAGAAAGTATATCATCAATTCAGAATTTTTTGTCAATTAATGGTAAAAAAAGTATAATAACGACATTTATACTGTTTTTCAACTGATTTTTCTTCATAAAAGTAGACGAAAGTTGTATTGAATTTACTTAATTAAAGAATTTCAAGGGAAAATAAAACTTTAGATATCGCAACATTTGAACTAATCATTTTTAAACAAAAGAAAACCATCCTAAGTATTAAAAGCTAAGAATGGTTTTCCTTCATATTCATTAAGTTATTTTACATGTTGTATAAAATTAATGTCGATCAGTTCATTAAGCCTTTGTAGTTCTTTTTCTCCTAGTAACATTTTCCCTTCGTTTAAGGATACTAGAGCACTCTCAATTAAATATTTTCGCGGTGTTTTTGACTGCAACAATTCGTTTTGTAAAAAATCTAGTAATTCATTGTACTTTTGTTGTTCATTACTATTTAATGCTGATTTTTTCATTGTACAAATAATACTACTAAGCTTTTGTTGAAGATTTTCTTCGGTCTTTCTTACTGGTAACCATCTATCTAATAGTTCCAAATTGAATAATTGCTCACCAGATTCCTCAACATCCTCAACAATCTTAATGATACGTTTTACACTATATCGGACAACTTGATCCATACTAATATTCATATCTTTTGCGAGGTCATAGTATCTCACATTATGATGAATAATTCCTAAAAACATAATGGCACTATCTAATAAAAAATCTTTCTTCTCGCTACCAAAAATGTCTAAGAAACGAGTATACACCCAATTTAATGTCTTAAAATTACCTTCTCTTATGAACTGTTTAATATCTAAGTCATTTATATAAATTACTTCCTCAAATAGAGAAATCAATTTATTATCTCTATTTGCCTCCATTAACAAAGTTATTTGTTTAATGAAAATTTCAATATTTGAAGGGCTCTGTCCGATCAACAACTCATTTCTTTCATGTTCAAGTTTTTTATAAATCATATTAAATAATGCGACTACTAAATCACTTTTAGACGAAAAATAATTATAAAATGTACCTTTAGAAATACCACTATATTCTAATATGTCTTGAATAGATGTTGCTTGAAATCCTTTTTCAATAAACAATTCATGAGCTATTTTTACAACATGCTGTTTACGATCATTCATATAATCACCTTGGTTTTAGTTAATTACTGCTTAAAAAACATAGTACATTATTTTAACATTTTTAACTAGTAAATATCTGTTTAGATTATTAAAGATTTCTAATGGTTATTATAATTGCATCTAATGATTGAATGGTATATCATATTATCTTATATAGAAGATGGAAACACAGTTCAAAAAATTGAACTAGATGTACAAAGGAGGGGAAATCATGGATCATTCCATGAATAAATCAGTTAGTCCACCATATGGAATTATTACAATCCTAATGATTGGGGCTTTTATTGCTTTCTTAAACAATACTTTACTTAATATTGCTTTACCTTCCATTATGAAGGATTTGGACGTTGAACCTTCGACTGTTCAATGGCTTTCTACTGGATATATGTTAGTTAATGGAATTCTAATTCCGACTACTGCTTTTTTAATTCAAAAATATTCTGTTAGACATTTATTTTTAACCGCACTACTTTTATTTAATATCGGTACTTTAACTGCAGGATTTGCACATGTATTTTCTTTATTATTAGCGGGCCGTATGATTCAAGCTTCCGGTTCGGCTATTTTAATGCCATTATTAATGAATGTTATGCTAACTAGCTTCCCTGTTGAAAAACGAGGAACTGCAATGGGCTTCTTTGGTTTAGTAATGATGGGTGCACCAGCAATCGGACCAACTTTATCAGGTTGGATTATTGAACATTATGACTGGAGAATGCTTTTCCATGTTGTTTCACCGATTGCATTTACGATTTTAATTATTGGCTTTTTCTTACTTAAAGATAAAAAAGAGAAATCAAATAGTACGATCGACCTTTTCTCTGTTCTTTTATCAAGTTTAGGTTTTGGTGGATTATTGTACGGTTTTAGTACTGCAGGAACAAAAGGATGGGAAAGTCCAGAAGCTTACGTTACTTTAATTGTAGGGATTATTTCATTAGTACTCTTTATCTTACGTCAATTAAAACTTGATACGCCAATGCTTAACTTTAGAATTTATCGTTACCCTATGTTTGCTTTATCATCAGCGATTTCAATTGTCGTTACAATGGCTATGTTCTCAGCCATGATGCTTTTACCGATTTACACTCAAACGCTTAGAGGCATTAAACCTTTTGATGCAGGCTTAATGCTGTTACCAGGTGCTTTATTAATGGCAATTATGTCGCCAATTACGGGTAAATTATTTGATAAAATTGGCGGAAGAATACTTGCTGTAACTGGTTTAGCAATTATGACTGTTACTACTTATTTTTTAAGTAAATTAACAATGGATACAACCTATACACATATTATTATTTTATACTCATTACGTATGTTCGGTATGTCGATGGTAATGATGCCAGTATCGACAAATGGTTTAAATCAATTACCAAAACGATTCTATCCACATGGTACTGCGATGAATAATACTTTACAGCAAGTATCCGGTGCGATTGGTACTGCTTTACTCGTAACAGTAATGTCTAATCGTACAGAATCAAAAGCTAAAGAGCTTGCTGCTGAAGCAATGAAGCATGTGACTAGTAAACCTACCCCTGAAATGCTTGCTCAAATTAAGCAAGAGATCACAATGAAGGCAATGTTAGAGGGAATTAATTTCTCATTTTATGTGACAGTATTCGTTGCCGCAGTAGCACTAGTTCTTGCATTCTTTATCAAACGTTCAACACCTGCAGAAGAACCTGTAGTGAAAGAAAATACTAATACTAGTTCTAACTTTAAGAAAAAGTTAGCAGAGAATTAATAAAGTAAGTTTAAGACTAAAAAAGTTCAACCAAATTGGTTGAACTTTTTTTATTAGTATTTATAAATAAAATAATCAAAATCCGCATGTAGCCCTTGACCAGTCGTATCCTGACATTGCATTCCAACGAATGCACCTGTAAAGAATCCCCCGCCTTGAATGTAATCATCAGACAGTTTATATGAATAAAGTGCTACAGGTATTTCTGTCCATTCCTCTCCATCAAATGAGTAAGAGTACTTGTAAACATTCGTTTTCACATCTACTCGAAGATACACATATTCAACGTGTTCTGGAATAATCATTTCGTTGCCTTGAAGAGGTTGATCGAACTTAAAATTATCACATGTTACTAATTCAAGAATTCTACCCTTTTCTTCATTCCATGTGATTTGACATGAAGTCCAGTTTTGAGTATTGTAATAATTTACTAAACCAGCTGATTGATGGAATGACTTTGGATTAAAGGCTACTTTTGTTTCTGCAGTAAAGTTAAAATGTTGCCAGCGTCTTGCTATAAATGACTGAGTAAATTTAGATGTTAGGGATTTCTCTTCCGTAAAGTCGTAGATGTGCTGGATTGTCTTTTAGTGAAACGATATTCTCTCCTAACGGAATTCTCAAGTTTTGAAAATGAGGGTTTAAGATTTCTGAGTTAAAGTCATCCATCTCAGGGTAATCACTTTCCCATTTTACTTCATCTATTTTTGGACCCTCTATTTCAAGTGAAGGACTATTCCCATCTACAACATACGGCCAATCATTTTTCCACTCAAGCCTTTGAATAGCAGTTTCTCTTCCTAATGGACAGAAACCTCTTGGGTCTAACAACGGTTGACCTTCTCTTGGTAAGGGTCTTCCTGTTAAATGCACAAGGAACCATTCATCTGTATTTTACTTTTCAATTACCCCCTACCCCGTATTATTGACTTTTCTCAATCATTAACTTGTTCAACTTTACTCCATTCTGCTTCCTGAAGAGCCCTCCATAAAATTTTCCCACTTGCAGTAGTTGGAAATTTATCAATAAATTCGACGTATCTCGGATATTTATAGTTAGCCATATGCTCTTTAGACCAATCGATAATGTCATCCTCACTTACATTTCCTGAATAAAGAGGGTTTAGGATCACATATGCCTTTACTGTTTCGCCCCTTTTTTCATCAGGTTTACTAACAACACAAGCTTGTTGAATGGCCGGATGTTTATAAAGTAGGTTTTCCACTTCGGTTGGCCACACTTTAAAGCCTGATGCGTTAATCATCCTCTTAACACGGTCAACAATAAAATAGTACCCTTCATCATCAAACCGACCGATATCTCCTGTACGGAAAAATAGTTTTCCGTCCATTTCAATAAAGGCGTCATTTGTTTCTTCGGGTCGGTTAAAATATCCTTTAAATACTTGTGGTCCATTAACAACAATCTCACCAACCTCACCGACACCTAACTGTTTCATTGTTACCGGCTCGATAATTCTGGCGTCTACGTCAAATGATGGTATTCCAAGACATTGAAGTTTTGGTCGATCTGGCGGATTAAAATGTGTCTGAGCAATTGTTTCTGATAATCCATACCCTTCTACAAACTTTAAGCCTGTTAATTGGAATAACTGGTCTCCTACTGCTTCTGGAAGAGGAGCTCCACCACCTGCAATATTTACAAGAGACTTGATGTGATCTATATTTAAATTTGGATTTGCTAAAAAGTCAATCAGCATTGTACTAATATTTACCCAATGGGTACATTGATAGTGTTCAATCAGTTTGCATGCATGGTTTCGATTCCATCTTGTTAGCAATACCATACTTGAACCAGTAAGAATCGGTGTATGCATTCCATGAACCATTCCTGTTACATGGAATAGAGGTAAAGTTGAAAAGCTAACGGCATTTGCAGAAATATTCATCCAAACGGCAGATCCTACTACATTTGCTTGTACCGTTTTATGTGTGTGTACACAGCCTTTTGGTAAACCTGTTGTTCCTGAAGTATATGGAAGGACTGCAACATCATCTGATTTACCTTCATATAGTGACGGGGTAAGCTGTGTTTGTATTGCATCCTCCCAATAAAATAAATTTTCGTTTTGATAGATTTTCTTTATCTCAGTTATTTCAACGGTTAAATCGGAAACTAAAGGAATGGTTGGTAAGTATTCAGAGTAAACTGCAACTATTAAATTCTCTAATCCAGTTGTAGCTTTTAAAGGTTCAATTTGAGGGGTGAGTTCTTGGCCAATGATTGCGGTTTTAATTTCACAATCATTTATGTAAAATTCAAGTTCATCAGTGGTGTTCATCGGGTTAATTGGTACTACAATTCCTCTTACTCTTAATATTGCATAAAAGGCGATGACATATTGGGGTGAGTTTTGCATATAAAGCATTACACGTTCACCAGGAGATATTTCTAACCTTTGTTCAAGATAACCTGCCAAGTGATCAACCTCTTCAAGAAGTTGCTTGTACGTTGTTGAAGCGCCATAATACTCTATTGCAGTTTTATTTGGATACCTTTTTGCCGAAACGACTAAATTATCATAGAGTGTTGTCTCAGGTAAAGTTAAAGATTTAGAAACCCTTTTTGGCCAATACGCAAAATGTGAAGTACTCATAAATTTTCCCCTCCGCTTATGTACCTAATTTTAAATTAAGTTTTAATACTTACAGCTATTTCTTGTATTATGAAATTTTTGGCATAAAAAAATTTAGGGCATTTATTCATTTACATTATTTGAAAGTATATTTGCAAAATGGGGCAATTGCTAAGTTTCGTGTGGAAAGAAAAAATGGAATAGATAATGGAATAGTAAACAATGATCATAATCAACTTTAGACCTTATTATAATGGAAAACCTTAAATGAATAAATAGTTTTTAGAAAATTTAAAAAACACTCAGTTTATCTGAGATATTTGATTTGAGTATCCAATTTTTTTAAGTAAAATTACATACTTTACCACTTTTCTATGTCTCAATTAAAACAAGTGAGGTGTTTGTATATGAGAATTGGATTAATCGGTTTAGGAGATATAGCTGCGAAGGCCTATCTACCGGTCCTTTCTGAAAAAGAAAAGATTGAGTTGGTGCTATGTACAAGAAGTAATAAAACACTAGACCATTTATCAGAAAAATATCGAATCAATGAAACAGTTAATACAGTAGATGAATTGTTAGAAAAGAATATTGATGCAGCATTTGTTAGTACAGCAACGGAAGCTCATTATATGATAACGAAAAAGTTATTATTAAATGGTATAAACGTTTATATTGATAAACCTATTTCAATGAATTTCAAAGAGACTGAACAAATTGTAAATCTAGCCAAAGAACAAGGAAAAATAGCGATGGTTGGATTCAATAGACGATTTACCCCTAGAGTAAAAGAGCTTACTCTGCATGGAAAGGCTAGCTTAATAATCATGCAAAAAAATAGATTTAACTTTCCTGAATATACTAGAAGATTTGTTGTAGAGGATTTTATTCATGTGGTGGATACACTCAGGTATTTACTGTCCACTAATGTAGTTGATTTAAAAGTCAATTTCTTAAAGAAAGATAATATGCTCGAACACCTAGTCATCCATCTTATAGGTGAGGGATGCACCGCTATTGGAATAATGAACAGAAACAACGGTGTTACCGAAGAAATTATTGAATATATGACACCACAAAATAAATATGTAGTGAGTAGTTTAGTCGAAACAACCCATTATCATAATAAAGAAATCAATATTACAAAATTTGGTGATTGGGAACCAACCTTATACAAACGTGGGTTTTACCAAATTGTTGATCACTTTCTTGACTGTGTAAAACAGAATAAACCCCCAGACCCTTCAATAAATGATTCCTTAATCACTCATGAAATTTGTGAAAGAATCGTTCAGTATATTGATTCTAATTCATATTAAATAAAAAACCCGAATAGTAGACTGCAGAGGTCTAATTATTCGGGTTATATTTGTTATTTATTCTTGTTCAGCCATTGCATCCTTCGGAGTACCGAATAAATACGTAAGAACGAAACCACCAGCATAACCAGCAAGTAATCCGATCACATATTTAAGCCACATTCCGTGCGCAATAAGTGGAACTAACGCTAAGCCTGAAGGACCAATTGCAATTGCTCCAATATTACCAAACATTCCAATTACTGCCCCTCCAATACCACCACCGATACATGCAGTGATAAATGGACGACCAAGAGGTAATGTAACACCATAAATTAATGGTTCACCAATACCTAAAATACCTACTGGAAGAGCACCTTTTATCATATTTGATAATGATTTATTCTTTTTGCAACGTAACCATAATGCTAATGCTGCACCAACTTGTCCAGCACCTGCCATTGCAAGAATTGGTAATAATTCTGTAGCACCAGTTGTATTAATTAATTCGATATGAATTGGAGTTAATACTTGATGTAAACCTAACATTACTAATGGTAAGAATCCCATACCTAATATAAATCCTGCAAAAATACCGCCTTTTGCAATAATCCAGTTAATTGAGCCAATTAAGTTATCAGAAATAAATCCTGCAAATGGCATGATAAAGAAAATTGTAAGCAAACCTACTACTAATAAAGCAATCATTGGTGTAATAATAATATCTAAAGAATCTGGAATAACTTTACGTAATTGTTTTTCTAAAAGTGATAATAAATAGACTGCAAGTAGTACTCCAATAATACCACCTTGACCTGGAGCTAATGGATCACCATTAAAGATATTTTTAATTGGTTGATCAGGAAGCATACCTGTTAAAAGTGTTATCCCACCAATTACTCCACCAAGGGATGGTGTCGCCCCGAATTCCTTCGCTGCGTTAATACCAACATAAATCGCTAAATAAGCAAAAATTGCGTTTTTAATTACATTTAAAACTGTAACATATTGTGACCAAGTTGCTGCGTCTAGGTTTTGAGCAGTAATATTGTTTGATAAAATCGAAGCAATACCAGCAATTAAACCTGCACCAACGAATGCTGGAATTAATGGAATAAAGATATTACCGACTTTTCGTAAGAAATTTTTAAAAGGTGTGTTATTTTTCTTTTTTAATTCAGCTTTAAGATCTGAACCCTTTTCTTGTAAAGCTACTGACGAAGTTCCTTGTTTTCCTGAAGAGCTGTTTTTCAGTTGACCAAATTGTTCTGCAACTTTAGTTACTGTACCAGGACCTAAAATGATTTGGTAAGTCTCATCATCAACAGTTCCCAAAACCCCGTTAATTTTTTTAACTTGATCTTCATTGATTAAATTACGATCAGCAACATTAACACGAAGTCTTGTCATACAGTTTGTAAATGAAACTACATTATCAGTACCGCCGATTGCATCAGCGATTTCAGAAGCTAATCTTTGATATTTATCCATCTTCTACTCCCCCAACTATTTTTATTTTTGTATTGCTTTTCGAACAAATCCTTCTGATTTTTTCAATTGCTCCATTGCTTGCTCATAACTAAATCCAGTGAGAATCATAACGATTGCTACTTTTGGACTTTGATTCGACTTCGTTAAATACTCTTCTGCAATTTCGTACGTACAGGATGTTGCTTCCATTACAATACGCTTTGAACGCTCAACTAGTTTTTCATTTGTTGATTGAACATCAACCATTAAGTTACCGTATACTTTTCCAATACCAACCATTGATGCTGTAGATAGCATATTACATACTAATTTTTGAGAAGTACCTGCTTTTAATCTAGTTGAACCAGTTAATACTTCAGGTCCATTAACAACTTCAATTGCTATTTCTGCCTCTTGACCGATCTTTGAGCCCTTGTTACAACTAACCGCTACAGTAGAAGCACCAATTTCTTTAGCGAATTTTAAGCCTCCAATAACATAAGGTGTACGCCCACTTGCTGCAATTCCAACTACAATATCATTTTTACTTAACTTAATTTCCTTTAAATCTTCAATTGCAAGTTCTTCGCTATCCTCAGCGCCTTCAACTGCTTTTATAAAAGCTTTTTCTCCACCTGCAATTAACCCTACTACCTCTTCTGGGCTTGTTCCAAATGTAGGAGGACATTCAACTGCGTCTAAAAGTCCAATTCGGCCACTTGTGCCTGCACCTATATAAATCAAGCGACCTCCACTTTTGAAAGCAGTTACAATTTTTCCAACAGCTTTAGAAATATTAGGAATTTCATTTCGAACGGCAGCGGCAACCTTTGCATCCTCTTCGTTCATTACGGTTAAAAATTCTTCTATAGACATTTCATCTAAATTCATTGTTTTTTCATTTCTTGTTTCGGTTGTTAAATTCTCAAGCATGTTTGCTTCACCTCAAGTAATTTTTTAAAAGTAAATTTAATTTCATACATATTATAACTATTTTTGAAATAAAATTTCAACACTAAAATTCATAAGGAAAAAATTTCATATTATTAATCCGTATTTTCGTTCAAATAAATGACATATTTATAAATCCACTACTTCCAATTTTTCTTTTAAAGATGCTTAAATTTTATAATCTGTACATTAATTTGTTTGGCAAAAAAGTTTAAGCTCAATTTACAATTTCAAAACATAATTAATAAACTATTGTGGTACTTTAAACCTATGTATTTAAACTATGTTTGTTAATCTGATGACAACTTAACTAAAATACAATTCATTTTACAGATGAAAAGACAACATCCTCCATATGATTAAGGATATTTATGTCACTTAACTAGGGGTATACAATGAAAAGGTTTATACAGTTTTATAAAAATTTTTCGTTAGTGGAGAAAAGCGCACTTCTCTGCTTTCTCTTACCTCCCGTAGGTATATCATTGCTATTGATCATCGGGCTTCGTACACTCTATACTCAATGGTTTATTAATAAACGGTTTATTTATTCGTTTAGTTCGTACTTTTTCTTATGTCTACTAATATCTACTATTGGTGCTGCCCTTTTAATTAGAAATTTATTATTTTTATTGGTCAGTATCATGATTCTTGGTTACTGGGGAATATATTGTAGGATTTTAGTAACTGAGAAAGGCCAATTATTTCAGAGGTTTCGAATGATAATAATCTTTGGAGGTGTATATAGTTGTGTAATTGGATGGATATCCAAATGGTTACTATTTCCTAAAACTGTTGGATATTTATTAGGGACAGTGCTTTTTGGAGAAGTTGAACCAAAGAATTTTAACCGTCTAATTGGTTGTGCATATAATCCCAATTTTACTGTGTTTATTTTATTAATCGCTATTTCTTTTCTCTTTGCCAGTCTACTTTCTAGTCTAGAAAGGAAACACTATTTTAGCTTAGCGTGGCAACTTCCGATCCAACTACTACTTAGTTATGGCATTTATCTTACGGGTTCTAGAGCTGGCTTTGCGACGATGCTTCTCATTTATTTACTTTTTATCTTCCGACTTAATCGAATCTTTTTCTTTGTTTGTTCAACCATCGGACTATTCTTTTTGAAATGGTTGCTCTATATAATGCCAAGAGCCGATTCAGTTATTCAAGCAGGGCATAAAAGGTTGGACATTTGGAAAAACGCATATACCATATGGGAAAATCACCCATTCTTTGGTGTGACACCGATCGGATTTGGTCAAGAATATATAATACAATATGGTCATTTCATCCCCCATGCACATAATTTATTGCTGGGTATGTTTGCGGAATACGGAACATTAGGAGGATTAGCTTTTATAACATTAATTAGTATAAATATTGTAAAATGCATTCACTTATTCTTTTTTGAGCGCAGTAAAAAATGTTTTTTTAACAGTTTTTTACTCGGCCTACCAATTATTTTGTTTACAGGTGTATTTGATGAGCCTGTATTCTCTCCACAAATCGGTTTCCTCACGGTCATACTGCTTGGGTGTTGGGATCGGTATTCGAAACGTATGCAATTTAATATCGAGATTTCAGCAATTCAAGGCAAATTTATTAGCGTTTATGGGAGTACGGCTAGGTTAGTTATTAGTTCATACTTGATTTTGCATTATTTAAAATCGAAGTTTATTAGTAATAAGTACTAAAAAGACCCCTACAACTTGTTAGGGGTCTCAGACTGTTGACAAACGCTTGCTTTCTTCGTTGCTTCGCCTGTCTGCGGGGCTCATTACCGCGTAAGGGTAACTTACGCGCCTCGAAAGACAAGCGCTTGCAATCAGTCTGAAAATCTTTTTTTAATACTTTGTCTACACACTTAGACCCCTATGACTAGATATGGGCCTCTTTTGTTAGTTATGATATTTTTTTCGTAACTTGCACTTCTACTGCCACATCTCGTTTTGTTAAGAATAAATTTAAAATAATTGCAGTTAATGAACCTGTTACAATTCCATTTTGCATTAACATTTTTAAAAAATCAGGTAGTTGGTCGAACATTTGTGGAAGTGTTGCTGAACCTAAGCCTACTGCTATACTACAGGCTGCGATTAATAGGTTTTCTCCTTTACCTAAATCGACCTCTGAAAGAATTGATATCCCGGCAGCTGCGACAGATCCGAACATAACAATCATAGCACCTCCAAGAACGGCATTTGGAATAACTGTCGTTAAAGCTGCTAGTTTAGGTAATAGTCCAAGAACAACCATGATACTTCCTGCAGCATAAATAACTTCCCTAGACTTAACTTTTGTAAGTGAGATTAAACCAACATTTTGTGAAAATGCTGTGTACGGAAATGCATTAAAAATACCACCAAGCATAATTGCAAGACCTTCTGAACGTAATCCATTTACAATCTGATCCTGTTTAACCTTTTGGTTAGTCGCTTTTCCGACTGCGAAATAGACTCCAGTTGATTCAACCATACTAACGATGCAAACGATAATCATTGTGATAATAGCTGTAATACTGATTTTTGGTGCTCCGAAATAGAATGGTTGAGCGATACTAAACCACGATGCTTCTGATACACTTGAAAAGTGAACGATTCCCATTGCATAGCCGGCAATTGTTCCTACAACCAATCCAACAAGTACGGAAATTGTACGGAAAAATCCTTTAGCCCATCTGTTAATGACTAAAATTACGATAAGTGTAAGAAGGGCTAGTAATAAATTGTGTACTTGACCGAAGTCTGGACTCCCTTGGCCACCCGCTGCATTATTCATAGCTACTGGAATTAGAGAAAGTCCAATAATCGTTACAACTGATCCAGTTACAATTGTAGGGAAAAATTTTAAAAGCTTGCCATAAAAAGGGGCAGCTAATATTACAAAGATCCCAGAAATGATTATTGCACCGTATGCTGTTGGTAAATTTGAAGAGGATGCAATTGCAATGATCGGACCTACCGCCGTAAAAGTACATCCTAAAACGACTGGCAATCTGCTACCAATATATTTCGTCCCCATGCTTTGCAGGATTGTTGCGATACCGCAAGTAAATAAATCTGCTGCTATTAGATAAGCGATCTGAGTTGGCGTAAGTTTAAGCGCGCCACCTATTATAAGAGGTACAACAACTGCACCTGCATACATAGCCATGACGTGTTGAAAACCTAATGTAAATGCTTTTTGTTTACTTAACAATCTGATTCTCTCCCTTGTCATTGCTTTAATTTATAAAATTGATTGGCGTACAGTTATTACTCTTTATAAAACAAAAAAGGACAGGTTCCACTTGAGTATGTTTCTCTCAAGTGAAACCTGTCCTTCTGGGTTTTTATCCCTAATGGTGTAGCACATGCTAGTGCCCACATCGCTCGGACCAGCCATTTTACATATACAATAATGCGGAACCCTAGATGTGCTTTCACTCATAGTCGGTCGATTATATTGGTCGTCCGGTAGAAACTTATGGGCCATATCCCCATGATTATATGAGTTATTTATATATTTGTACCTTGATTATGTTACACATGCTATTCGATATTTTCAAGTAGAAAATGCAGGAAAAGGTGCTCCATTAGAAAAAAATTAATGGAATACCTTCTATTATGTTCTACGCATATAAGCTTTTACAGTTAGTGGTGCAAAAATTGCTACAATTACAGCAGCTCCAATAAGTGAAATGATTAGATCTGAACCAGCAGTTCCTGTGTTCGTGAGATTTCTTACAGCAGTGATCAGATGAGAAATTGGGTTTATTTTTACAAACCATTGTAGCCAATTTGGCATTGTATCGACCGGTACAAAGGCATTTGAAAGGAATGTTAATGGAAATAGTGCTAGCATAGAAATCCCTTGTACACTTGACGCTGTACGTGCAATTACTCCAAAAAAAGCAAAAATCCAGCTAATTGCCCATGAACAGACAATTACAAGTAGTCCAGCTAAAACGACATAGCCTAATCCACCTTCAGGGCGATATCCCATTATATACCCCATCGTGAAAGTAAGAACGGTAGCGATTGTATAACGTATCGTATCCGCCAATAAGGCTCCGGCCAGTGGTGCAATTCGTGCAATTGGTAGCGACTTGAATCGATCGAATACACCTTTATCCATATCTTCACGCAATTGTACACCTGTAACAATCGAAGTAGTAATGACAGTCTGTACTAGGATTCCGGGTATGATTACCGGTAAATAACTCTTAACATCCCCAGAGATTGCTCCACCAAAGATATAAGTAAACATTAGTGTAAAAATAATAGGTTGTAACGTAACATCAAATAATTGTTCTGGTGTACGCTTTATTTTTAATAGACCACGATAAGCCATCGTAAATGAGTTTTTTACTGATTGACTAAAGCTAGTTTTATTTTTTAACTCACGATAAGCAGCTGGTTTTATTGAAGTGCTCATACCCTTACTCCCTCCATTTCTTTTGTTTTATCTGACTCCTTTGATCCATCATTATCTACGCTGTTACCAGTAATCGTAAGGAATACTTCATCAAGAGTCGGCTTTTGCACACTCATTTCAGCTAAATGAATACCTTCATCACGTAAGGCGATTAGTAGGTCGGTTACTCGGTCAGCATCCGCCATAGGAGCAGTAATCTTTCCTTCTTCTAATGTGATATTGGATTTTACTTTTAGTACATGTTCTACTGTCTGACGCGCCTTTTGAACATCCCTTATATCTTGGATTTTTAATTGTAACGATGAACTTCCAACTGAAGCTTTCAATTCATCAACTGTACCTTCCGCAACTACATGGCCACGATCTATTACTGCAATTCGATCAGCTAGTTCATCCGCCTCTTGAAGATATTGTGTTGTTAATAAAACTGTTGAACCTTCTTTTACTAAACGACGAATAGTATCCCACATTTGATTTCTTGTACGAGGGTCTAAACCAGTTGTCGGCTCATCTAAGAAGATAAGTGGTGGCTGAGCAATTAAACTTGCAGCTAAATCTAATCTACGACGCATTCCACCTGAGAAGTTTTTCAATGGGCGCTTCGCTGCTTCCGTTAAGCCAAATTCCTCTAATAAATCAGCTGCTTTCTTTCGTGATTCCGCTCTACCTAGACCTAGTAATCTTGAGAATATAATAAGATTCTCTGTAGCACTTAGTGACTCATCTACTGAGGCATACTGACCAGTAACGCCAATTAATTGACGCACAATTTGAGCCTCTTTTAAAACATCATGTCCGAATATGCGTGCAGTACCTGCGTCTTGTCTAAGTAGTGTAGCCAGCATTCTAATTGTCGTTGTTTTCCCCGCGCCATTTGGACCAAGTACACCGTAAATACTTCCAGCACGAACGTTTAAATCCACTCCATCAACCGCACGATTTTCACCAAATAGTTTAACTAAACCACTCGCTTCTACAGCCAAATCTCCATTATTTGGGGTAATTATTTTTTTATTTAAATAGTCCAATTTACTTCCTCCTTTACGACTTATTACAAGATGAATATATCGACTAATTATGAATTAAGTATGAACTTTAAATAAAAATTATCTTTACGAATCGGTACAAGCTAGAGAAACTAGTCGTTCACTCTAAAAGCAAAAAACTTCCCTTAATTTACGTAAGGGAAGTTTTTAAAGTTAATCGTGAGCGATCGTCTGATTTAATAGTAGAAACTCTGAATTTATATTATGCAAAAAAGGAGTCGCTTCGCCTAAGCTATATAAATGCAACTGATGCATTGCTCTTGTACAAGCAGTATAGAATAGTCTCCGTAAACGCTCATCTCCATAAACTTGAGCTGATGCATCATAAATAATTACTGCATCGAATTCAATTCCTTTTGCCAAATATGCAGGAATAATGACTACACCTTGTTCATATTCAACTGAGTTTCTCTTCACGAGCTTGATTCCTTCTACATTCTTTAAAGCTTCATATGCCTCTAAACTTTCTTCTGCAGATTTGCAAATGACAGCAATTGTATTAAATTCACCTTTCTTTAAGTCTTCAATTTTAGTTGCAATATGACTATGCAAATCTTCTCGATTAGATATCTGCGTTAACACAGGCTTATCTCCAACTCGTTCAAAAGGCGTAATTAGATCGCCTCCAGGTATGAGCCTACGTGTGAACTCTACAATTGGTTTTGTTGATCTGTAACTGCGTGTTAGATTGATTACTTTTGTTTCATCTGACCCATATAAGCCTTTAAGGACATTAAAATCTCCCATTTCACTGGCATGCGCAAAGATCGCCTGATTAAAGTCACCTAGAACGGTCATCTTTGCAGAAGGAAACAATCTCTTCAAAAACTCAAATTGGAAAGGAGAATAATCTTGAGCTTCATCTACAAGTACAAATTTAATGGTAACATTTGATTGGAATCCTTGAACCAATTCTTTTAAAAGTAAATACGGTGTAGCATCCTCATAAAACAATTTGCCTTCATCTAACATATTTAATGTTAACTGACATATGTCCTCCCAATTCTCAGGTGTATTCCCTTCAATCCATTGTTCAATTTGAGTTGGATTGGAAAATAACTGTTTATATACACTCTTTATGTCAATGAAACGTAATCCTCGAACCCATTCACGTAGTGGCTTTAGTTTTTTACGAACGACCATTCGACCTAATACTTTAGTTTGTTGTTCGTAGTCATCGAATGAGTCCTCTTTAGATTGTTTTTTCTGTAGGTACTTATATGCTTTTTGATAATCATCTTTGCTGAGTAACTCGATTTCGTCTTGTACCCAGGTTTTTTTCAATTCTAGCTTTTCCAATTCATTGATTTGTTTGTTTAACCATTCCGTCAACTTCTCTAATCGATTATTAAATTTTAAAGAAGTGTCGGTGCTATAAAATCTTTCATATATTTGTTTAGCTGTAACGACTGGTTTGCCTCTAAATTTAAATCCCCGAAAGACCATTCCCGATAATTCCAATGATTGTCTGTATGCCTTAATCGTTTCAAAGAAATGAGTTGAAGCTTTAAATCGAATGCTTGAAGTTCTAGTCTTATAGGAAGGATCATCTATAGCAGTTAGCACATATTCTAATTGCTCATAATTATCTTCAACTTGAAACGCATCACTTAGCCTATGAACTAAATACTCTTGGAATGTAACTTGCTGCATATTTTCTTCGCCTAGTTCAGGTAAAACTCTCGATACGTAGTTATTAAACATTGCATTAGGAGAAAATAAGATAATTTGATCTGCTTTTATCCAATTTCTATATTTGTAGAGCAAATAGGCAATCCTTTGTAAAGCTGCCGATGTCTTTCCGCTACCGGCCGCCCCTTGAACAATCAGTAATCTACCTTTGTCATAACGAATAATCTGATTTTGTTCCTTTTGAATGCTGGCTACTATGCTTCTCATATGCTTGTTTGTACCTTTACCTAGCACATGCTGCAAAATCTCATCACCTATAGTGAGACTTGTATCGAACATTGATTCAATTACACCGTTACGTATAATGTATTGCCATTTTTGGTCTAATACTCCATTTACTTTTCCCCCAGGTGTATCATACTCAGCAGGGCCTGGTGGATAATCATAGTAAACACTCGAAACTGGGGCCCTCCAATCATAAACTAAAATATTCTCTCCAGTTTCATCCATTAGAGTTGAAACGCCAATATAAATACGCTCCGTTTCAGACATACCTTCTTCTGTAAAATTAATGCGACCAAAATAAGGAACTTCTTTCATCCGACGAAGTGCTGATAATCGGTTTGAAGATTGCTTATGATTAATTTGTCCGATCGCCAAAAGTTGAGATTGTTGTCTTAAACTAATAACCGTCTCTAAATAGTCATCAAAGCTATCCGTATTAACTTTAACCTCATCCCAAAAGTTTTTACGAACATTGATGACTTCGTTTCTGCGTTGGGCTGTTTCTTCTGTTAGTTTACTAATTTTGTCCGTAATTAGATCTAGTACAGCATTTACTCTTACTTGTTCTTTTTGAAGTTCGTTGTTCATTTCATGCACTCCTTTAAAAGATAAAAATGGGGGTTGACTCAAGAGGATTTGTATAGTAAAATTAAAGTAGGGAAAATATGACCTCTATGTTATTACCGATGTATATACTGTATTAATCTACCACGTTTTTTTCTTTTAGGCAATAGTCCTCGTTCGAAATCATCACTATTTCATCTCAATTACAAAATTTCTACTCAAAAAGCAAAATGACCCACCCTAAAATGATCATTTAATCACTTATAGTAAGGTCATCCTTATTATTTATTAATTTCTTCTATACATACTTCAATTAGTTACCTTTTATTAAATTTTACCTCTTTATTAAAATACCTTATTTTATTTATGATCATTCCTAAATACAAATTCCCCATTCACAATGGTAGCTTGAACATTAAACTTACGATCAATTAAGACGATATTTGCCTTTTTCCCACACTCTATGCTTCCAACTTCATGATCAATTTTAAGTAATTTCGCTTGATTAAGACTGACCATCGGTAAAATAGATTCTAAAGGCAACCCTAAAACGTCTTTTACATTTTTTAAACACTCCATTAAATTAGTCGTGCTTCCTGCTAAAGAGCCTGTTTCTACTGTTCGAGCAATTTTATTTTCCACTTTAACATCCAATGTACCAAGCGTATAGGATCCATCTGATAAATCTGCAGCTGCCATTGAATCACTTATTAAAAAAATACGTTCTGTCCCTTTTGCTTTGTAAAGTAGCTTAATTGCTCCAGGGTGGACATGCTGTAAATCTGCTATACATTCACAATAGCATTGATCATTTGTTAGAACAGCACCAAGACATCCAGGATCACGATGATTAAATCCCCTCATGCCGTTAAAAGTATGAACAGAAATTCTTGCCCCATGTTCAATTGCGTTATTTGTATTGTCATAGTCTGCATTTGTATGACCCATAGATACGTGAATTCCTTTATCTGTTAGCAATTTAATAGCTTCCTCTGCATGCTCTTTTTCTGGAGCTATAGTGATCACTTTAACCGTATTATTGGAAACCTTTATTAGTTCAATTAACTCATCAGTATTTAGTTCACGAATATACTTGACCGGATGAGCACCACGATGCTCAGTTGTGATATATGGACCTTCTACATATGAGCCAATGATTTCCGCTCCTTCTGTCTGTCCCATCGCTTCACTTACGATTATTACAGCTTTTTTAATTTTTTCGAAATCATGAGTTAGTGTAGTTGGCAAAAATCCCGTAACTCCATGACGTGCAAGTGACATAGACATTTCTTGTAATGAATGGATACTACCATCCATCGTGTCATTTCCAGCAATTCCATGAATATGTAAATCAATCATGCCTGGAATGGCTACAAAACTAGAATAATCCAAAATTTCACAGATAGGTTTATTCGTTGTTACGCCATTGATTTTTCCGTCGTTAATCAGTATATAGCCAGTTTCGATTACTTTATCGGGTATATAAACTTTTTCTACCTTAATTGCTTTCATAACATTTCCCCCTCTATTGTTCGCAGGAATACTTTTTCTTAAAGAACAATAGGCAACATCTAAATAGGATGCTGCCTGCTTGCTTAAAACTTACACGTGTAAGTAGTTTAATTTTTTTAAAGTTAAGTAACATGCTCCATACAGCCCGGCATCATTCCCAAGAATCGAAGGAAATACGGTTGTTTCTTGATGATAAATTGGCATGGTTTCCTTTTTAATCTCAGAGTTGATGTCTTGAATAAATCGGTCCCCCTGCTCTGCAATTCCTCCCCCGATAATAATTGCCTCTGGGTCCAGAAGATGGACTATATTTGTAAGACCAATGCTTATATAATGGATAAACTTTTTATATACGTCAGTAGCAATTGAATCGCCTTCTTCTACTAGAGCCAAGATTTTTTCTCCAGAGATTTTCTCCATAACTTCACCATTTTTGTTCTTTTCATCAATAAAATCACCTACTAAGGCTGAAGTAGCAGCATATCTTTCAAAGCACCCTCTCCGTCCGCATCCACAAGAACGCCCGTTATTTATGATGACAGTATGGCCTAGTTCACCAGCTAAATGACGAGATCCGCTTACAATCTTCCCATCTATGATAATAGAGCTTCCAATACCTGTTCCTAATGTTAGAAAAACTACATCTTTCTTCCCTTGAATTGCACCTTTCCACATTTCACCGATGCAAGCACTTTTTACATCATTTTCTACACTAATTGGTAAATGAAATAAATTAAAAAGTATCTCGCCCAGTTTCATTCCTGAATAGTCGGGTATATTGTTGGAAAATAAAATTTCACCTGTTTCATGATTTACAAGACCACATGTGGAGATTCCGATTCCTGCTATTAAAAAATCCTTTTGGAGCTTTTTTACTTTTTCAGCTAAAAGTTCAGGAAGCTGCTTTTGTATATTTCTTTTTGGTGTTGGTACCTTATCTTTGTAAACCATTTGCCCATCACGACTTATTAGTCCAAATTTGATAAATGTACCCCCGATATCAAAACAGACTATATTTTCCATCTTCATCGCCCCCTGTTAACTCCTTCACCTTAATGAGATTAAAATAATGTTGAACTTTTGTTAATTCAACTGATCCAGTCCGCTCTGAGGCAGCATTTGATATTCCGCAGGCACATGACCACTTTAAAATATTTTCAATTGAATAACCTTTCGAATGAGCAAAGGTAAAG
This sequence comes from Gottfriedia acidiceleris, assembly GCF_023115465.1. Lineage (NCBI taxonomy): Bacteria > Bacillati > Bacillota > Bacilli > Caryophanales > Bacillaceae > Gottfriedia > Gottfriedia acidiceleris. Next base: position 4,631,466 of record NZ_CP096034.1, read on the forward strand.
CCTGCAAGCATGCTATCCCCTGATCCAATTTGGTGTACATCTGTCAAAGTTGGAATAACGGCCTGCAGTGTAATGTTTTTGCTAATTAAAAGAGCACCTTCTTTTCCTAAAGAAAGTAAAATGTATTGGATACCTTTTTGACAAATTTCTCGGGCGTGCCAGATCATATCCTCTATTGATAATTGGTTTAACCCAATCAACTTGCAAAACTCTTCTCTGTTCGGCTTAATTAAAAAAGGCTTCCCCTTTATGCCATGGGATAGTGATTCTCCACTTGAATCTAAAAGAAAATACTTCCCTTTTTGTTTTGTTTTTTCTATTAGGTCTCTATAAAAATCAGAGTTGATCCCATATGGCAAGCTGCCAGATCCTACAATATAGTTATTTGATTCTAGAATGGTATCAAAATTTTTCAAAAATTCTTCTCTTTCATTCTCCAATATCTCTGGCCCTTGTTCAAGAATTTCTGTATGACCTTCTTTCGATTCAATTGCTAAACAAAATCTTGTTTCACCTTTTATTTCTACAAAACGATTAATTAAATTGTAATTTTGAAGCTGAGCAGCTATCCACTCGCCACTTTTTCCACCTAAAAATCCGGTACAAGTAACTTTAACCCCTAACTGAGATAATACACGTGAAACGTTAAGCCCTTTTCCACCTGCTGTTTTATCCACAGCTGTAACACGATTAACGTCATCTATGTGAAAGTCGGGAAGATTATACCGAATATCAATAGCTGGGTTTAATGTAATTGTAGCAATCATTTTTCTAACCCCGATTCATACTACCGCACATTTTAATTTTATCAGCAACGACTATTTTCATTTCTCTTACTGCATCTTTAAAATAATATCTAGGGTCATTGGCATCTGGATGTTCTTTTAAGTAACCACGTAATCCATTAGCAAAAGCTATTTTTAATTCAGTAGCAATATTTACTTTACATATTCCATTTTTAATCGTTTTTTGTACTAATTCATCAGGTAAGCCCGAAGCTCCATGTAGAACTAGAGGAATATCAACTTCTTTTTGGATTGCACTTAATCGTTCAATATCTAATTTAGGTTCTCCTTTATAAAGACCATGAGCCGTTCCAATGGCAACAGCTAACGAATCGATTCCTGTTCTTGAGACAAATTCTTTAGCTTGTGCTGGATTTGTATAAATTTGATCTTTTACATCCACTTCAAGATCATCTTCTACCCCACTTAGTCGACCAAGCTCCGCCTCCACTGCAACTCCAAACGAAGAAGCATAATCGACTACTTCACGAACAATTCGAATATTTTCTTCAAAGTCATGGTGAGAGGCATCAATCATGACTGAATGGATTCCACTATCAATTAATGCTTTGATATTATCAACTTTTTCATGGTGATCCAAATGAAAACAAATTGGTATATCGTATCTTTTTTTTGCGGCCTCCATCATACTAATTAGAAACTCTTCTCCCATATAACTAACTGTACTTGGTGTAGCTGCGATCAAAACCGGCGAACGCAGCTCCTGAGCTGTTTCTAAAACTGTTTTCATTGTTTCTAAGTTATGAATATTAAATGCTGGAACTGCGTAGCCTTTGGTTTGTGCCTCTAAAAGAATCGTACTTCTTGATGTAATCAAGATAAATCTCCTCCATTCTTCGTATCATTTGTAAAAGGGTGAATCGTAACTCCTTTAACAACTCTGTTAACTACACCTAATGGGGAAGGGTTATCTGGAGAAAAGCCTAGATTAATAGATTTATACATAGCAAAAGTTTGTGCGTATAAGATAAAAGGGAAAGTTAGAAAAATATCATCACTAATTTTAGGAAGATCCACATGATAGAAAAGATCACTATATTCTTCAGCAACCTGATCCTTTAAAGATGAAATTGCTACTACTTTCCCTCGATTCGTTTCTTTGTAAATCTCTTCCAAAATGTCAAGATCATACTGTCTCGTATAAGGGTTACAAGATAAAAATACAAATACAACGGTATCCTTATCTAAAATGGACTTAGGGCCGTGTCTAAAACCTAATGAGGTATCAAAAGTTGATGGAATTGTCCCACCTGTTAACTCCAACAATTTTAATGATGCTTCTCTTGCCAATCCTTCAAAAACCCCTGATCCTAAATAAACAACTTTTTGAAAAGAGGAATTCGCCAGCTGTTTAATACTTTGCTCGCTCTCACTAATAATTGCATGACCAGCATGTATTAGTTCATCAACTTTCCTCTCCCAATTATGAACCTGATCAATATTGAAAAGCAGTAAAGCGGAGAAAAGCATAGTCGTAAAACTACTCGTCATGGCAAATCCTTGGTCATTTGCTTCTTCTGGCATATAGATGACTAAATGATTGTGATCATTTTTCTTCTTTTGAGCCAGTAGCCCATCTCGGTTACATGTAAAAACGATTCCATAAAAATCATCTATAACTTGTTCTCCTAAATGAATAGCAGCCAAACTCTCTGGACTGTTTCCTGAACGAGCAAATGAAATCATGATTGTTGGAAGGTCCTTGTTTAAATAAGAATATGGATTTGACACAATATTAGTCGTAGCAATACTTTCTACTGCAATTTTTTTGTTGTTAACGATTTGTTTTAAATAAGGAAGGACTGTATCACCAACAAATGCAGATGTACCTGCACCAGTTAAAATAATTCGTAACTGATCGTGTTTATTTTCAATGCTCTTTAAAAATGTAAGAATTCGGTCTCTATTAAATAAAAGAATATCCTTTGTTTCGTTCCATAATCTAGGTTGCTGGGCTATTTCTTTTGCTGTATGGCTCGCGCCAACATTCATTCTTTCATCTTCACTCGATTTTAATAGCTCCATATTTATTTCCTCCTATTTTAACTGTTAATGTCATCATTACCAGTTGGGTTAAATAGATACTTCTGTATCTATTTTTATTGTATAGAAAAACACTTAAAAAGCTGGTTTTCAGACTGATTACAATCGAGTCTTAGCTGCCAGTCTGACCTGTCTATTTTAACTCTACTGTATAAGTAAATTTATCCCCTCTTGCAATCGACATTGTATACTCAATTACTTTACTTTGATCGTAAGTTACACGTTTAAGCAGTAGACATGGTGCACCTTCGATTATGTTTAGCATTTCTGACTCCACTTTATTTGCACTAACAGCCATAAAGCTTTCTAAAGCGCTAGAAATATTCACATTATATTGCGTTCTAAAGATTTCATACATTGGCGTATGTTGCAATTCTTCACTCGAAAGATTTTTAAAATCCTTTACGGGTACATAAGAGGTTTCATATAACATCGGTTCCTGGTCTGCAAGTCTTAACCGAACAATCTTAAATACCTCTTCTTCTACCGATAGATTCATGGCCTTTGCTACTTTACTGTCACAATTGATTTTTTCAAAAGAAACGACCGTTGTCGTTGGGATTTTCCCTGCTTTTTTCATTTCTTCTGTAAAACTATAAAATTTCACAAGACTTTGATTATACGTTCTTGGAGAAACATATGTCCCCTTGCCATGAACTTTATAAATATAGCCTTGTTTTTCAAGCTCTTGCATCGTCTGTCTTACCGTTGTACGGCTAACTTGATATGTGTCACACAATTCTCGTTCAGATGGTAGCTGATCGTTTTCAGCAAGTTCGCCTGATTCGATTTTTTCTAATAAAATATCCATTAATTGATAATAAAGAGGAAGTCGGGAATCCTTTTCAACCATGATTAGCTCCTTTAGTGGTATCTTTGTCATAACCAGTTCAATATATATCTATTATACATAATATTGAAAAAGATACCACATAATGCCACAACAGAATTTTCTACAAAACGCTCTCTTCTGTCATTCTTAATTTTTTCTCATAGTCATCTAGTGAAACCATTGTTCCTGAAACTCTTGATTCTTCTGCAGCATAAGCAATCATATGGCTTTTAGCTGATACGATAGCTGATGTTAAACTGCCTTTGTCCTTCTTAGTAACGCGTTGAATGAAATCAGACATAATACTTGTATCAGCTCCCATATGACCACCATCTACAGTTGATGGCTTAATTAATTCCTTCTTACCTGAAAAATAATTAACTTCAATTTCATTTTTAGCATCATTTCCAATTATTTCGCCTTTTGTTCCCATAATTTTGAAGTTACGGAATGTTTCATTTGTAAATGCCGTCATAGTAAATGCAACTGTTATGTCATTTTCAAATAATAAATTAACTACTTGATGGTCTACAACATCATTGTCACAGTGAAATACGCAGCGACCATATGGTCCCTCTTGAATTGCCTTAAGTCTACTATCAAGACTTGAACTTGCTGAAATAACATTTGCTGGCCAAACATCACGGTCATGTAAATACCATTTAGCTGCTGAATACGGACATTCCTTTTCTACTTTACAACCATCCAAACAACGATGTGTTGAACCTTCTGGTGCGTTTTCTTTTTTAAAGTAAGTTAAACTTCCATACGAAGATACACTCTTGCACTCTGTACCAATCAGCCAAGCAAGCATATCCATATCGTGGCAGCTTTTTTGTAAGAGCATCGAGCTAGATTCAGATGAATTACGCCAGTTACCACGTACAAAACTATGAGCTTGATGAAAGTAACCTACATTCTCATTCCACTGGATTGATATGATGTCGCCGATTATTTTTTGATCAACAACTTCTTTTAATGCTTGATAAAATGGTGCATATCTCATAACATGACAAACTGTTAATAATGTATTATGCTTTTCTGCCGCTTCCGCAATTTCTAACGTCTCAATTGGTTCTGGTGACATCGGTTTTTCCAATAAAATACTATATCCTTTTTCAATTGCCTTCATAACCGGCTTATAATGATTCTGGTCTGGACTACAAATTAATAGAGCCTCACATAGCTGTTCTTTTTCTAATAGCTCCGTCCAGTCTTCAAATCTCATATTCTCAGGGATATTGTGTGCTTCCGCAAACTTTTCTCTTTTTTCTTTATTTGGCTCGGCTACAGCAATGAATTGAATTTCATGTGGATACTGTAAAGCGTATGAACCGTATGCGTAAAATCCTCTACTTCCCGCTCCTATTAATGCTGCTTTCATAATTAGTTTCCTCCAAGCTATGTATGATTTTTATTTACTTCCTGTAACTGCAATTCCTTCAATAAATTGTTTTTGTAAAATTATAAATAAAATAAGCATTGGTAAAATGGCTAAAAATGATCCTGCCATTAAAACTGGATAGTTAGTTAAATATTGTCCTTGTAATGATGACAAACCGACAGACAACGTCATTGAGTCTGGTGAGCTATTAACAATCATTGGCCACATTAATTCATTCCAGCTCCAAAGCGTTGTAAATATACCTAAAGCAACTAAACCTGGCTTTGCTAAAGGAAGCATGATTTTCCAATAGATTTGAAAATGATTACAGCCATCTAATCTAGCTGCTTCTTCTAATTCCTTTGGTAACCCCATAAAAAATTGCCTTAAAAGGAATGTACCAAATGCGCTAAATAAACCTGGAACGACTACTGCTTGTAAAGAGTTTAACCAGCCTAATTTCACCATAATCATATATTGTGGCAATAAAAAGACTTGACCAGGTACCATTAAAACTGATAATGCGATTAAAAAAAGAATGTTTCTTCCTGGAAATTCAATTCTCGCAAAAGCGTATGCGGCTAATGAACATAATAATAATTGTCCAATTGTACGAATTACTGTAATGATTAGCGTATTAAACATAAATTTAAAGAATGGTAGTAAATCAAAAACATCTTTATAATTCACCCACTGAAAGTGTTTTGGAACAATAACGGGTGGGACATGAATCGACTCAGCATAAGTTTTTAATGAAGTTAGTAACATCCATATAAAAGGGAAGACCATCGCCAAGGCGCCGACAATTAGGATTAAATGAATTAAGATTGTTTTACTCGTGATCTGGTATGTTGCTTTCTCCAATGGTTACTCCTCCTTCAATCATAATGAACCCATTTCTTTTGTAAAACCATTTGAATCGCTGTAATAATTAAAATAATGATTAGTAGTAAAACTGCAATTGCAGCAGCATAACCTTTATCATTTAACACGAATGCATGCTGATAAAATAAGTACACAATTGATTGAGTGTTTTCGAGTGCTGTACTGCTTTTCCCAATCATCATAAAAATTAAATCAAACACTTGGAACGCTCCAATAAAGGACATGATAGTTACGAAGAATATAACCGGGGAAAGTAACGGCAGTGTTATTTTAAAGAAGACCTTGACTGGCCCTGCACCATCTATCTCCGCTGCTTCGTAATATGATCTTGGAATCCCTTGTAGTCCTGAAAGAAAGATAACCATGTTGTAACCAAGTCCACTCCAAATTGCTACTACGATAATTGAATACAGTGCAATTTTTGGATCACTTACCCATTGTGGACCTTTTATTCCAAAGATAGATAAAAGATAATTTAGGAGCCCATAATCAGAATTATATAACCATCTCCAAACCATAGCGATTGCTGCTGGCATGGTAATAACAGGTAAAAAATACAAGGTTCGATAAACAGATTTGCCCTTAATTTTTTGATTTAAGAGAACTGCTATAAGAATTGATAAAAAAATACCAATTGGAACCGTAAAAATGATATAAATGCCTGTGTTTTTAAACGACTGTAATAGGTTAGAGTCTTCTAGCATTTGTCTATAATTGTCTAATCCTGTCCATTCATATTGCCCAAATGCACCCCATTCTGTAAAACTGAAGTAAATGGTTTGAATGATTGGCCATAAATAGAAAATAGTTAACCCAATCATTGTTGGTGCGATCATACAATAAGCCCAAAAATAATCTGATCGTTTTCTCGTCTTTGTTAAGCTTTGTATTCTTAGTTTACTTTTTGATTTCACTTCAACTTGTAGAGGCATTTCTTTCACTATATTCACTCCTTTTAAGGGAAATAAAGAGAAGAAGTAATTTTAGGCTTTAGAAAGCTTCTTCTCTTCATTTTTTTAGTTCTTAGCTAGTGCCTCGTCTGCCTTTTTCGTTAATTCTTTTGCAGCATCTTCAACACTTTCTTCATTACTCCATGCCTTTTTCAAGATATCTGTTTCATACTGCCAGATTTCGCCTGTATTTTTCACACTTGGTAATGGAACTGAATAGTCAACTCCATCAATAAATGCTTGAAGATTTAAATTTGGAACAGCTTTTAGCCAAGCATCTTGTGTACCATTATAAGCAGGGATTACAGTACCAGTTTTCGCATATACTTCTGCTGCTTCTTTAGAACCCAAGAATTGAACAAACTTCCAAGCAGCATCTTTATGTTTTGTGTTTGCCGCAATAACGTTTGCTAAGCCATGAATGGAAACTGCACGCTGTTTTCCTTTAGGTACAACAGCTACATTTAAATCTGGATTTTTCTTATATTCTGGAACCATCCAAGGTCCATCAAACATCATTGCAATTTTTCCAGATGAGAATAACTCTGATGGTGCTGTTTCCGTCATTTGAGCTTGTGTTGGTGACAGACCTTCTTTTATAAAACTAATGTTATATTTAAGTGCTTCAATTGCCTCAGGTTGATCAAATCCGACCGATTTGCCATCGTCGGAAATAATATGTCCACCATTTTGCCAAATGAAATCATAATATCCGCCTTGGTTACCCATTAAAGCTGCAAAACCATAAATTCCTTTTTCTTTATTTGTCAATTTCTTAGCTACTTCTTTTAACTTATTCCAATCCCAAGTATTATCCGGGTAAGGTATACCTGCTTCATCAAAAATCTTTTTGTTATACCAAAGTCCAGTTGTATCAAAGTCTTTTGGAATACCATAAAGCTTTCCATCTACTGTATAAAGATCGACCAATGACTTAGGATAATTGTCTAAACGATAGTTATCCTTTGAAGCCAAGTCACTAAGTGGGACAATTACTTTACCTTCCGCATATTGGACTACATGTGGACCATTCATCCATAAAACGTCTGGTAACGCTCCTCCTGTTGCAGCTGTTTCTAGCTTTTGAAAATACTGTGCATAAGGAGTAAGTTCAGTTTTCACTTTAATATTAGGGTACTTTTCATTAAATAATTTTATAATTTCATCAACTGCGGGAACTTGCTTCTTATCCCAAAAACCGTAAGTAATTTCAACCTTTCCATCTTTTGCATCCCCTGATGTATCACTGCTGCCACATCCAGCTAATCCTAGTAAGCCTAAAGCCAAGGTTAATAGCAAAACAAGCCACTTTTTCATCCCATTCCCCTTCTTTCTCTTAAAAGTTTAATAGCCTTTTAATCTGGTAGTTGCTCTAAAGACATATTTGGAATATTGTGCTCCACGAACGAGTTGTCATGATGTTATTACCAGTTAGTTTGAAAAGGCTTACAAAAAATATTTAATTTGTAATAAAACATTCACCCCCAGTTATAACTTTCAAAAGTCACTTTAGTAATGATGTCATTACCAGTTGTATGTAGTATATCACCTCTTTTTTAAATCATGAACACTTTTTTCAATTTTTCAAAAAATTTAAATCGACAAGATTCATCATGATCCTCGTTGTTTAGTCCTAATAACCTATTTCCTACCATAACAAAAAGAACCTACAATCCAATTTCAATTGAAGGTTCTTTACTTTCATGTTAATTGAAAAAAATTAACTATAAGCTAGTTCTTTTTCGTTTAATCCAAGTGATTTTGAAGTTGAAGCTTGAATTTCCTCTAAAAGTTCTGGATGTTCTTCTAGATTTAAACCAAATGAAGGGATCATCTCTCTAATTTTTGGAGCCCACTCCATCATATGCCCGGGGAAGCATTTCTCTAATACTTCAAGCATTACGTGAACAGCTGTCGAAGCACCTGGAGATGCTCCAAGTAATGCCGCAATCGATCCATCAGCTGCACTAACTACTTCCGTACCGAATTGAAGCGTTCCTTTTCCAGCTGGCGTGTCTTTAATAACTTGTACACGTTGACCAGCAACTACGATATCCCAATCTTCACTCTTAGCATTTGGAATAAATTCACGTAATTCTTCCATACGCTTTTCATTCGATAATAAGACTTGTTGGATTAAATATTTAGTTAATGACATCTCTTTTACGCCTGCAGCTAACATAGTCATAACGTTATTTGGTTTTACAGAACTAATTAGATCCATATTTGAACCTGTTTTTAAGAACTTTGGTGAAAACCCAGCAAACGGTCCAAATAATAACGACTTTTGGTTATCGATATACCTTGTATCAAGATGCGGAACGGACATTGGTGGTGCACCAACTTTAGCTTTTCCGTATACTTTTGCATGATGCTGCTTGGCAACCTCTGGGTTTTTACATACTAAGAATAGTCCACTTACAGGGAACCCACCAATATGTTTTGACTCAGGGATACCAGTTTTTTGTAGTAATGGCAGACTAGCTCCTCCACTACCGATAAACACAAATTTTGCAATGTGGGAATCGATGTTACCAGTGCTCATATTATACACCTTTACTTCCCACCCGCCGTCACTAGTGCGTTTAATGTCTTCAACACTATGTCTATAGTTTATCACTACATTCTTACTCTCTAAGTGCTCAAACATCATGCGTGTTAAAGCGCCAAAGTTTACGTCCGTTCCAGAGTCAATTTTTGTTGCCGCTATTGGTTCATTAGATGTGCGTCCTTCCATGATTAGCGGGATCCATTCTTTCAACTTTTGAGCGTCTTCTGAGTATTCCATCCCTTTGAATAGAGGATTTTTAGAAAGCGCTTCAAATCGTTTATTCAAAAATTCCACATTTTCTTTACCTTGCACTAAACTCATATGAGGAATTGGCATGATAAAGTCTTGTGGATTACCAATCAAGTCATTGTTTACAAGATATGACCAGAACTGTCTGGAAAGTTGAAACTGTTCATTAATTTTTATTGCTTTGCTAATATCAATTGATCCATCAGCTTTTTCTGATGTATAGTTAAGCTCACATAATGCAGCATGTCCCGTACCTGCATTATTCCACTCATTAGAGCTTTCTTCTCCTGCTTTTTCTAATTTCTCAAATACTTTAATTTCCATTTCCGGTGCTAATTCTTTTAGTAATGATCCCAAAGTCGCACTCATGACTCCGGCACCAATTAAGATAATGTCTGTTCTAGTTTGTCTGTTGCTCATAATAACCTTCCTTTTCCCCTTTTTTTGCAAAAAAGTAGGTTTTCCTGCTTAGGTGTCACAAAAAGCAAGGCACCACCTAGGAACACACCTTTTCTGTCTCAATTATATCTTATTAATAGTATAACACATTTAAGCTACATTTTAATAATAGTATATCACTATTTAATTATATCCAATTAATAGTATATTTTTATTATTAATTGTCCTAAAAAATTTTTTTCTTTATCTGATAATTATAAACTATTTAAACAATGTACAAAAGTTAAAAATCTATCATTAAGGTCCTTATTTTAGAAAAATAAATTTTGGCTCTCTATTACTTAGTGAACCCTACCTCTATATAGTAAGCGCTCATTTTAACTTTGTCTCGTGAACAATATAAAATATCTGAAGGAAAGATTTGCTTATTATTTTAAAATTATTTAATTGAACCAAATTTTAGTTTAAATTTACTCGGACTTGTATGATTTATACACAAAAAGAGCTGCCGAGAAGTTCCCGACAGCCTAGTACGACTCAAAATGAGCCTCTTATTCCTCGTTCGAAAAAATATATTTTCTATTTATATACTTATTTTTTAAAAATTCTTACTTTCTTTGTCAATGACTGCTGAATCATTACTTTCCACTGTTACCTTTATGTTTAAACGTAACACTAATTGTATGATTCTTTGTTATGTTCGTAAACGTGTACGTATTATTTATAAGCTTTGTTTCTACTCCGTCTACTTTAAACGAGTCAACCTCATAATTACCCTTATCAGGTGTAATTTTGAATGTTTGATTTGCTCCTTCATCTACAGTAAGTATACCGACCGGGCTAATCGTTCCATTGCCTTCAGCTGATGCTACGATTGTATAAATAATCTTCTTGAACGTTACGTTAATCGTGTGGTCTTTTGTTACATTTGTAAACGTATAAGCGTTATTTGTAAGATTTGCATTCACACCATCAACAGTAAATGTAGCAACCTCATAGCCTTTATTCGGTGTAACCGTAAATGTTTGATCCTTTCCATGATTTACAGAAACATTCCCGCTTGGACTAATCGTTCCATTGCTTCCAGCTGCTGCTGTGATTGTGTGTACGATTTGTTTAAACGTTACATTAATCGTATGATCTTTCGTTATGTTCGTAAATGTGTAAGTATTGTTTGTTAACTGTGCATCCACACCATCTACTTTAAACGTTGCAACCTCAAAACCGTCATAAGGTGTGACTGTAAACGTTTGGTTCGTTCCATAATTCGTAGCAATTCTACCGTTCGGACTAATCATTCCGTTAGTTCCAGCTGTTGTTGTAATGATGTGAACAATTTGTTTAAATGTTACATCAATTGAATGATTCTTCGTGATGTTTGTAAATGTGTACTCGCCATTTGTTACTGTTACTTCTTGCCCATCAACCTTCACGCTTCCAATCTCAAAACCAGTATTCGGCGTGATTTTAAACGTTTGGCTAGATCCATGTTTTACCGAAACGAAGCCTTCTGGATCAATTTTTCCATTGCTGTCTGATGTTGCCGAAATTAAATGTGACAAATCATCACTAATGATGATCGTAAATGCCGTATCGGTATAACCAGGCGCAGAAATTGTAAACTCATATTCACCTAGGTCTTTAAATAAAGATCGATCAACAAATGTCAGTTCATTAGCTGTAAGCGTGTACTTACTAGAATCAACTACTTTGCCATTTAGTGAAACAACAGGTGATGCCGCAAGCCAATTTGAATCTTGATTGTAGCTAGTAGTGATTGGTGTATCTTCTTGAATATAAGCAATTTTTGATGCAAATACTGGTGCATTATTCTTAACTACTTGAGTTACAGACGTAACAGGGTAGCAATAAGCTGTAAACTTAATCGCAATATTACCTGTTGCTGGGAATGCAGTTCCAGGCATTGTAATCGTAATATTTTTATCATCAGATGAGATCGTCGTATCCGCTTTTATCGATACGCCTCCTACTGTAATATCACCTGAAACAGCCTTTGTAGCATTTGCCCATCTCATGTTTTCAGCATTGTTCGGAACTGTCACAATAACTGGCTTACCAATTCCACTTGGTGTCAAAGTAGGCGTTGGTGCTGTTCTTTGAGTAAATGGTTGAGCAACTGTAATTGGTGTAAAATATGGCGATTTGAACCTAACGTTCTTATTACCTGCAGCTGTATTCGACTGTGTTACGTACCCGTCAATCGTTACTGCCCCTGTACCATTTGCCACAGTTGTTGTGACGAATGGTTTGACCGATGTAATTGATGACATTTGAATTGTCACATCGCCATTATCCACGGTTTGATCTGATGTTGACGCAAGGAAAATTGAACTTCTCCACAGTGGATTATCGGCACCGTTAATCGTATAAGTAATGGTGTCACCAAACTGCGGTGTTCCCGTAGGCGCGGAAAGCGTAAGCACAGGCGCAGTTTGAGGTGTAACAGTTACAGTTAAAATCGTGTCAGCATAACCCGGAGCTGTTACACTTAAATTCCTTGAAACTGCACCACCACCATCAGTTCTTACTAAATTATATGGAATTGTTATCGTTCCTGCTGTTTCATCAACGCTAACTTTCGTTTTGATTGATGTGCCAAATTTAATATCGCCACCAGCCTTCACCGCAGATATCCAATCAGATGCTGCTGAACTAGGATTATATGTCATTACTAAGTCTTTTCCAGCATAGATTGTACCTGCTGGTTTTGTAAGTGTTATCCCTTGTTTGTAGAAAGGCTGATCAACTGTCGCAGTTTGGTAATTCGGTGCGATGATGTTGATTTTTACGCTTCCTGGTGCTGTGATTAACGATTTATTAATCTTAATTGGCGTTCCAGGAGCACCTAAAGTGATGTTATTCGTTTCGAAATCTGCTCTTGCTATCGTAGTGCTACCAACTTGTATAGCTGTAATCGCATCTCTCCACGCTTGTGTATCGTTTGTTGTACCAGCCGTAATCGAAATCGGATTTGAATTGCCATCATTAAAATATCGATTTGATTCTGCTGTCAACGTTGGAGCTGAGAACGCATTGATTCTTTGATAGAATGTATACGAACTGTAATTGTCTGCATTAATCGTTATCTTCCAATCAGTAAATCCTAATCCGTCGAATACTGATGGTGTCGAGAAAACACCTGCTGGGATTGTAAAGTTAAATGTTGTTGCGTTTGCCGGCGTTACTTGATTAAAGAGTGCCTCAAGTTCCGTTCCTGCATAGGTTGCAGCAACATCACCGTTTGGCTTAGTTACCGTAATCGACGTCATATTTGGCTTCCAAATATCACGATAGTGGGCAGCTGTTGAACCTGTCCCATCTGCAAGACTATAAGTTACTGCTTTTCCAATGCTTGTGATATTATTTGGCGCGAGTAGGTTAAAGCTAGAAGTAAACGCACCACCTAACATTATAAATTTCAGAGAACGATCCATATAGCCTGGCGCTTTAAACACAATCGTGTGGATTCCTGGTGATTGGAACAACAATGGATCAAATTCGTATTGTCCTTTACCAGAAACAACTTTACTCACAATCGAATTGGTTGAAACGCCGTTATAGATATTCGTCGCTGCTTTTCGGTCAACGCCATCAATTAAGATTTGTCCACCATTACCTTCTAATGCTGTTCTCCAAGCGACATCTTCGATTTGCGTAAGGGTAGAAGCATTAAATACATCAGGTGTTTTGTATTTGACAGAAAATAATTGAAACGGATTTACTTTTCCATAATATATTAAAGCAGAGCTGTCGCTTGTTTTGATATATGGTACTGGTTTTACGACAGTGTTAAAAGCAGATAAATCTGAACCGCTAGGTAACTTATTAAATCCAGTTAACGTAATCTCTTTGCTCGTTGTTGATACAATCGTTCCTGCTAATGCATCTGCATTAGGAGCGGTTGTATTGTATTTGCCAAAGTTTTTGACGATGTATTCAAAATCATTATAATCAATTGAACCGTCAAAGTTTAAATCAGCTGCTCTTGAATAAGTTGATGGTGCTGCAACATAGTCATTGTATGCAGTACTTTCCACTTCGATGTCCCTCATATCGATCACATCATCACCGTTTACATCACCCGCAAGCATAACCGCACTAGGAACTGAATAGTTTCCTCCTGCTGAATAGCCATATTGTCCTGCTGAATTCACGGCTAATTTGCCGTAATAAGATAAATGTCCAGGCATTTTCATTGTAAAATTGTATGGCTTATCTCCTGCTTGCATCGGAAGAGCTGCTGTAAATAAACCAGTCTGAACGATCCCCTCGTTTATACTTGAAGAGCTGCTAGCTGGGTCTGACGCGATTGGTATCACAGAAGTAATCCCACCTGCATTCGGATCTTCAAATTTAATCTCAACACCTGAGTCTTTTGTTGTTATCGGTGTTGATCTACCGTATGCATTAGGCGCAGTCGGATAGTTTTGGAATCCTTCTGGTTTAATACTACCGTAGATAGATGCCCCACCTTTAATGTAAAGGAACTTATCTTGGAAAATTGGGACACGATCCATTCCGGTCTTACCATCGCTGTACGTTGTGATTTCAGGAATATTACCTGATCCAACAAGCCACATTGTATCCAGTCCTGAATCATTCGTAACTTTGTAAGTGATGTCAAGGATCGGCATTTCCTTTGCAGTGCCATCACTAATAGTATCCGCCGAATTCAATACACCTTGGGCTTGAACACTTTCAGGGAGATTAAAATTGAACATAAAATCACCGTTTGTGTCCAAGTCTTTATGAATCCAATTTTTATCAGCTGTAATTCCTTTAGATGCTAAGAATGCTTTGTATTGTGCACTAAAGTCAATATCCATAATATCTGCAAAATCAAGCTTGTCGATATAGAACTTCGCGCCAACAACATTTTTAGGATATTTAATATTTAGCGTTGATTTAAAATTATCACCTTTTGCGATTAACGTTTTGTCAGCAAGGAAAGCAGGGTCGATGCCATTTAACGTTGTCGAACCTGGTGTATCAAGACGAGCAAATCTGTTAACTACATACTCGTTGCCCTTTTTAACAAAGTAATAATATTTTCCTTGTGTTTCAAGATTACCTGCATACGAATAATCTTCAGGATAGATTCTGAACTGTGTCCCATAATTTTCTTTTTGAGGATCAGCATCCGTATTTATAACGTCTTCTTTTGAAATCCCAAATTTAAATTTTCCATCTTCATTCATATCTAAGAAATAATTAACATATGGTGCATCGTTAGAATCTCCTAGCATTCCGTCAATTTTACCTAAAGATTGGCTCACTTTTGTATCAGTGTCATAGACCGGTGGTGCAGGCGCTTTTGTTTCGTGTCCAACATTTTTCATATAATCAATGTTCGAATCGTAAGCTTTTCCTGAGAACCATTTTAATGCACCATCTGTCATTGGACCGTTAGGGTCAATCTCATAAATGCCCGGTTTGCTACCTTCATCCATTTGAACGGTCGGAGCAGTGTTATCAATATAAACTGTATCATTTACTTCATAAAGTTTCCCAGTAGACGCGTCTAATGCGCGAGCTTGAATAACATACCCACCTTCGTCAGCAACTTTTGCAGTTGACGATTGTTGAGTAAGCTTTACAGTCAGATTAGGGTCGTCTTTAGAAATAGGAGTGCTATAAGGTAAATATGACCCATTTAGCATAAAAGGTACATACGATATATTCCCTTGACCTAAACTTGATGTGTTAAGCGCTGTGATAAAACCGATATAATTTTTGCCCGTTATATCCATAACATAAAGCTTAAGGCCAAATAAAGGGTCAATCGGACTTTTCACTCTAATCCCCGCGTAGGTTTGTGGGGTAACTGCATACGTATTCGGATTAAAGTTTTTATTACCACTAAGTGTAATTGCTTTTCGTGCAATTCTGAAATCTATACCTCTACTTTGAACGTTTATTGCAAGAGGAATGCGATAGGTTTCAGTAGAACTAGTTGAATTAACAAAGTTAATATACGCCTCGTAGAATCCACTTGCAGCCGAAGCAGGTGCAGTGAATTTTGCGATTAGATGAACCGTGCCACCTGCTGGTACAGTAATCGAAGTTAATTCTGTCCCTGGTGCAGATGCATCACTTAAACTAATTTTAGCACCTTCAGTTGTACCATCTTGACCGCCGTTTACTAACGTATCCTTAAAGAAAGCACTTGAAGTGTCAAAGATTTTTGCTGCATTACTGTTATTCGTAATATACAAGTCGCCTGTTTTCATCACTGAACCATCTTCTTGACGCGCTGTATAGCCAAACGAGAATGAAGCAGTTGTATTTGCTACGCTAATAATATTTGAATTAGATGAATCATCTAATGATGAGCGTGATTGAATATAATCCTTTACTTTAAATAACATATCCGTATGGACAGCTTGATAAGGATCCGTTTTACCAGAGCCGATTTGGTATACACTTTTTTGCGTGTTAATCGGGTCTGCAGTTTGCATTAATACTGCTTTTACATCCTCAGGCTTATAGTTCGGGTGAGCTGCCAAAATTAATGCAGCCATACCTGCAACATGTGGAGTTGCCATCGATGTACCAGACATCGTTTGGTAAGCATTCGAATAGTCTTTATTGTTTGGTTCCCAAATATCATAAGGAGCTGTCGAGAATATATCGACACCTGGTGCAATAACGTCAGGTTTGATTGCAAGCGTTCCAGAAACTGGGCCCGTCGAGCTAAAGTCCGCTAGCGTATTTCCACCCATCTTGTAGTTTGCAGCATTTCTAACAGAAAACTTTTTGATCGTACCATTTTTAAACGCATTATAGAATTTTGGTCCGTCATTCGTGCTTAATTGTAATGTGTAGACTGAACCACCTGATGCGCCAAGATAAAATGGATAATATCCTTGATCATCAAGAAGAAGATCAGGAATATCGGTTGGATTCCACAAGATCATTGCTTTAACATGTTGTCCAGCCGCGTACATCATAAGTTGGTTGATCGGTGCAGCACCTCGCTTTACAAGAACAACTTTATCTTTAACGATGATGTTTTTCTTTTGAAGGTCCTCGTACCAAGCAGGAGTACCATAGCCAGCATCCACAATGTCATACTGAGTTGAATCGCTAAGCTTAGTATCTGTTTCCGTAAAATCTCTTCCAACTAAACGAGTATTCACATTCGTAAATGTTTCTTCTCCCGTCTGACCATATGAATGCATGTCAAACGTCGGAACCTCTTTCGGATACGTAATTGCTCCAACAGTAATCGCCTTAGCAGCTGTACCTGGGGTTCCCAATGTAGCAGCGCCTGGACCAGAGTTACCGGCAGCGATAACAGCTGTTACGCCAAGGTCTATAATGTTATTGATAACAACAGAATTTGGAGATAATGAATCATTAACTGGTGCACCAAGTGATAGGTTGATCACTTTACATCCATCTTTGTATGATTGTTCGATCCCACCGATTACTGCATCATCGGTACCACCATGAGGACCTAAAACACGATATGCATATAACTGTACTTCAGGCGCAACACCTTTTAGAGCATATGGTGAGTTGTTACGAGCTTGACCTGCAATTGTTCCAGCAACGTGAGTTCCGTGGGAAGTAATATAATTATGGTAATCCGTCGGGAAGTTTGGATCTTGTTGCTCAGGAGGTAGAGCATCATTCGCATTCTTCGCAGCTAGCCAGTCAGAATACACTGTTTCCATCGGGTCATCGTCATTGTCTACAAAGTCTTTTCCGCCTTGATATTCACCTGCTAAATCTGGGTGATTATAGTCAAGTCCTGTATCAATAACGCCGACTTTCACACCCTTCCCTGTAATGTTTTCATTTTGAAGATCGTGAATTTTTAACCAATCAAGAACTGCTGTTTCACCCGATTGTGGGCCTTCTGGACCTGGAGATGTTACAGTACCGTTCGGAGCGAATGAATTTGCTGATTTAGCAGCAGGTTGTTCAGAAGTTCCACTAGTTGATTGCTTGTTACTACGATCTGAACGTATAACTGGCAGTAAATTTGGGTCAGTTTTTTGCGCTGATACCTTTCCATCACCAGTAACGCTCGTAGGTGCGTCAATTGACTGCGAAGCAGGAATAGGCGCATACTTAACGTTGAGAAAAACGCTCTTTACATAGGGTAATGCCAATAGATTATTAAGAGATTGTTTAGGTATTTTGACAGCTAGCCCGTTAAATACTTGAGTAAACTCTCTACCTATTTTAATTTGGTTCGTTACGCCAGCGTCTTTCAAAGATTTAGACTCACTGTTTACGAAACTCTTAAAGTTACTGTGAGTTTCATTGACAGCTGCTTTAGCGCTATCAAGTGTAACTTCATTAGTGCTTTCTTGATTAACCGTAAGTTTAGCTGATGAGGTATTTTTTTGTTGATTCAACATTTGAATTGCAGCCGGATCGACATCAAATTGAACAATTAAGTCTAATTGTTTTGAAGAATCTAACAATTTTGGATCAAATTTAATCTTCTCTAAGTATAAATTTTGTAATTGCTGCGCTTGATTTAAGTCAACTTTACTATTACTGCTCAGTTGTGTCTGAATAGTTTTTTCAGCTGATGATCCACTAGTCATGGCAAACGCCGGAACCGTATAGCCTAGCAGCGTAGAAGTTGCTAGAAATGTTGACATGATCATCTTTTTCATTTTACGATGTCTCATATATTATTCATCCCTTCCATTAATTTAATATATAGAGCAAAAGCTCTATTCCCCCTAACCACTTTTCCCCCTTTATTGACAGAATCTTAATAGTTTTGAAAATTTTACGACAAATCCATTGCTATTCTTCATTATATTTGTGGTTATACGGACAGTAAATTGGGGAAATTTAGCATAAAATAAAGAAAAAAATTTGTCATATTTTGTTAAATTTTTGGAGTAATCTCCTTTTTTTATTGTTTTATATGAGTATTTTATAGGAATGGGCTTGGGGGAAATTGCAACTTCTTATTCTATAAATTTTGATAATTTCAATTATTTGGATTAAATTAGTAATTCTTAATCTAATTACTCAAGTAAAGAACATAAAGAAAGACCTCTCAATTTTTTTGAGAGATCTTTCTTTATGTTCTTTATAGAATTAACTGTTTGACTAAGAGTGCCTATTTTTAACCTCTTTCACAAATTTCCATGTTTGTCCTTCATCTTTTGATTGATAAAGTTCGCTACTATTACCGTTATAATCTCCATCTGAACCTTGACCAACTAGCATACTTAAAACTCCGTCCATCTCAAAAGGCATACTCGGGGTATCAAAAGGTTTTATAGACTGTCCATTATTCAACTTTACTTCATGAGGTGAGTAAATTACTTTTTTGAAAGAAATGCCTCCATCATCCGTACGATATAAGGTTCCTTCATTACCAGAAGGATTAACTGCTCCTAAAAATCCGAGCTTGTCATCCAAAAAGACTACTCCAGAGGCGCCTCCTACTGTTCCGCTGTATGGGTCATTATTAATAACAGTCCATGTTTTTCCACCATCCGTTGTCTTACTTAATGAATAAAATGTGCTTCCTAATGCTTTATCAGCAACATTTAATTTATATCCGACCTCTTTAGATAGATAAAACTGTTCATTAGTATTCTTTAATTCATTTTTCTTTTCGTTAGAGTTTACTTGATTTTGAGTAGTAGATGGCTTACTCCAACTTGGATTACCTATTAAGTTATATCTAACAGGTGTGATCACTTTTTCCTTTCCAGGGACAAATAAAGATACTGTATAGCCAATTATTTCAGAACTTGCTTCTTCTAGACTATATTCTTTTCCATCCTTATCAATATTAATGATGCCATTTGTATTGTATCCCCAACTCCTTTTTCCGTAATAGACCAAACCATACTGATTCTCGTTCCACTTACTAACGGTTTGTTTAATCGGAATATCATTTACTGTTTTAATTAAAGGTTCTACTAGTTTATCTTCATTATAGTCAGGCTTTGCATATCCGTTTAATCTTATAGTAATATTTTGTGATTTATTTTCCTCATAAATTATTAGGTAGGTTTCTTCTTTTCCATTGTCATTTTTCCCATGGATAAATGTATATAAGGATGTAATTTTTCCATCTGAATTAAATTTAATTGAAAAATTATTGACTATATATAATTTTTTTGGCAAGGTAATTTTTTTATTTATATCTTCAAATATACCTTCTACTCCATATTTATAAATATTGTTATGTTCAAATTTAACTGACCTTTCATTCTTTAATCGCTCGATATACCAAGCGAGTTTACCACCAAAATTTGTTGCACTTTTATAAATATTTCCCCCATAAAATAATGTAATTGCTATAAAAATAATAATAGAAATAGATTTCCATACTCTTAAATCTATTAGTTTAGGTTTATACTCACTATTTTTTATAATCTTTAATGTAGTAAACACAATAACTGATATTAAGATTACTATAGATAGTAGTAAAATAGGAAGATTCTTATTCAGGCTTCCATACTTGCATATTGAAGCCAACTTTTGTCCAAAAATCCAGTATCCAATTATGAAAATCGGATTTAATAATAATGAAATAAGTATTCTTTTTACGTTTCCCCTCAATATGTAGATCACCCCTAACCGATTTTAATTATCTATATTGAGTATACTTTGTTTTTTTAGGTTTTTGCATGATTCGTGATTACCATGTTATACATGGTGCTAATAAAACCTGTACCTATGTAAAAAAGCACACCATCATGAAAAATGGAGTGCTATTTCTTAATTATACTTGATTAAACAATCAAATGATTATGTTTAGGCATTCTAATTATCGTCTTAAATAAGTCACCCGATGATATCAGTAAAATCTTAATAACCTATTAATGTAAATCTTAAGATTTTCTTATTATTTAAATAGACTTCCTGTTGAAACCTACAAACTCACACTACTAAAAAAAGCCTCTCAGTTTTCTGAAAAGTTTACTTTGTCATTCATTATTAATAGAACAAAAGAAAACGATGGAAAATCTATTAGGGATTTTCCATCGTTTGTGATTTCAATTATTTTGTAACTTTGTATGTTTTAGTGCTTGTTTGTCCTAAAGCGTCTTTGACTGTGACAGTGATAACTGTATTTTTCGTTGGTTTAGTAATCTTCACAGTGTATGTTCCATTAGAGGTTACATTTACAGCCTTGTAGACTTTTGTTCCTACTTTTACAGTTACCGTACAGCCTTTTTCAGCCTTACCTGTTACAGTCGTAGACTTAGTCGTTACTGTATTGATGGTAGGCACTGCAGGTATTGCTTTAATAGTGAACTTAACTGTAGTCACATTATTATTCTTATCAGTTACGACAAGTGTGTAAGTTCCTGCTACTTTAATAGCTGTACCACTTACAAAAGTCTTATTATTTAACAAAGCAGATTTGATTCCAAGATTGTCACTGTATTTAACGATTGTTCCAACCTTGTAAGTTTTACCTGAAACAACACCAGAAATGACTGGTTTTGTTTTGTCAGCGGCAATCTTCTCTAATCCAGCAATGATTGATAAGCCAGATGTGACTTTGTTGTAGTTAGTAACTAGCTGTTTCTGATCAGCAGAAAGCGCGTTGTAAGCAGTTTGAGCTGCTATATATTTGGCTTTATTTGCAATCGTTGGTGTTAGTGAATTGATTTGATCAATCACTACTTTAGCGGTTGCTTGGTTCTCAAGACTTGTAATCACATTTAGTGCTGTCGTTAATTTTGAATAGTTGGTTACTAACAATTTTTGTGCTGATGTTAGTCCATTGTACTTTGATTCTGCAGCATTTACTGCTTCTTTATCTTTCAATGTAATCGTAGTCGGTAATGCATTAATCGCTGAAATGACATCATTTGCAGCTACTTGATCTGGATGAAGACTGACCGTTACATCGAATGTCGCTGTTTTTTCACCAACTGTTACTGTAATCGTCTGTGTTCCAACCTTCGAAGGGTCGAACCCACTAATATTCGCCATTGTGATCGTTTGAAAACGTGTGTAAGTATCTGAATAAAGTCCGCTCACTCGTAAGCCCGTTATATCTAGTTCCTCACCAACAATATAATCCGTTTTGTAAGGTAGTGATGATACAGAAATGCTTGATAATGTTGCTGCTTCTGTTGGATTCCATGTCACAATAATCGTTAGGATGTTATTCATTGGACCAGAACGAACAACAGAATCGACTACCCCACCAGTTACACCCGTTACAATTGGATTTTCTTTAAATGAATAGCCAGTTTCTGCAGTATAAACATACTTTGTTTTGTATGTTGTTGCGCCTGCGTAGTTTCCGCTTGCTGCAGACCATGAAGCACCATCGTTTTTAGACCATGTGACAGTTGGTGTTGCAGCTAGTCCAGTTGTGACTGTGTTGATTCCGTCCGCCATTTCCTCTCCCGCAACTGGTGCTGCTGTTCCAATTGATACACCATCCACAAATTGCAATGCACCTGTTACAGCCCACTTTACATCTATTGTTAGAGTGTCACCGTCCCTGTTCACAGATGATGGAATGACTGAGTACGAAACTACTGCTGGTGATGGAGGTACAGTAATATTTGTTTTAGAGATGGTTGAATCAAATTTAAACCCTCTGTCTGCCGTATAAACATACCGAGTCCAGTACTGAGTGACTGGTTGATAAAGTCCATCTGTGTCTTTCCAAGTCACTTTATTATCAGTTGACCATTTGACAACAAGCGATGTGTTATTGACTTGGTTTAAACCAGCATCCATCACTTCTCCGACTTTCGGTTGAATGGTGTTAATCGTGATTGGTTTTGGTAACGATGGTAATTGACCATTCGACTTAAATCGCTTAATGTCAATCAAATTACCTTTAGCATCGTAAAATTCAAATGAAGGATTACTGTATATAACAGTTGCGCCATTATTGGACAGTTTAATCGGCGCTAAAACCCAAGTAATGTTTCCATTTGACACGATTGAGTTAGCAGTACGATTAGTGTCATAGCTATCTAAAAGCTTTCCATCAGAACCGATAAATTTTGCACTTACTGTACCGGCTGGTGCTTTAAAGAAAACTGGCACAGATGCATAACTTTGACCACTAGGAATGTCACCTTCTAGGTAATCACCTTTCCAGTTGATTATTCCTGAACCTGCAACTATAGAATTAATACTCATTTTGTTTCCTACACCCGATAAATCCATATCAGAAGGAAGAGGCGTATTATCAGGTGGTGTTGTTGCCGAAATATAGGTATCAGTTTTTAAAAAATTTGACCCCGTCAACAAACCATCCGATCTGAATTTCTTTGTCGTGATGACACTGCCATTTGCATCGAAGAACTCAATTCTCGGCGCTGTATACGTTTCGATTTTGCCATCGTTGGCTAGCGTAATCCCAGCTAAAATATAACTGATATTTCCACCAGTCACGACAGAAAACGCAAGATCATTCGTATTGTAACTCTTTAATAAACTACCATCCGAGCCGTAATATTTAGCACTAACTGTGCCTGCTGGTGCTTTAAAGAAAACTGGCACATTTGCATAATTTAGGCCAGCAGGAAGATCACTTGGCAGATAAGATCCCTTCCATTCAATGGTTCCAGGTTGACCTGTAATATTTGACGTTCTAATCGAATTAATACTGATTTTGCTACCGACACCTGATAAGTCCATTTTTGCGATGTTTTCAGGTGTCGCACCTGCAGTTGATGCGTTAGTCGTTACATCAGTTGTTGTGAAAACGGATCCTGGTACATAACCATCTGACTTAAACGTCTTTGTTGCTAACGCAGATCCATCTTGATCCAAAAATACAAATCTAGGTGAAGTGATTTTTTCAACTTTCCCCTGACTGAATAAGGTAATAGGGACTAAAATATAAGTGATGGTATCATTTGAAACGACTGAAAATGCTGTATCAGATGTAGTATATAACCTCTGTAACGCGCCATTCGAATCATAATATCTTACACTTTTTGTGCCTGCGGGTGCTTTAAAGAAAACGGGTGCATTTGCATAATCTAGACCAGCAGGAATGTCACTTAATTGGTATGAACCAGTCCAAATAAGCGTACCGTCTGATGCAATATTAGGAAGGCTTACTTTCCCAGTTCCAACGACACCCGATAAATCCATATTTGATGTTGCACCAGCCGGTTTGGCTGTTTGAAATTCACCAAGTGCAAATGGTTTCGGCGTTAGCTCATCAATTCCTTGTGGTGTTACTTGTGCGGCATGTGCTGCAGGAACGAATATTGCAACTGGTGTAGCAATTGTACTAGCCAAGAGCATCGCACTTAAAGGTAGTGCAACAATTTTGCTTCTCCAAACTTTTTTGATTTTTTTACCTAGCATTTTCAATCCCCCATATTTAAATTTTAATACTTTAAAAGATTGAGTTACGTGATTCAAAAAAAGGAAAATTTCTCATAACGAGAAATTTACCTTTTCTTATGTGATTAAGTTACTAAGTTACTAATTTATTAATTTATTAACCTTTGCAACTAATGCAGTTCTTGTTTTTGAATCAAAAATACCCGTTTGTTTCAAGCCGCT
The DNA here is from genome assembly GCF_023115465.1 of Gottfriedia acidiceleris. Classification (NCBI taxonomy): domain Bacteria; kingdom Bacillati; phylum Bacillota; class Bacilli; order Caryophanales; family Bacillaceae; genus Gottfriedia; species Gottfriedia acidiceleris. The sequence goes on from NZ_CP096034.1 coordinate 4,656,082, forward strand.
CGCTTTTTGAAGCTTTTTGATTGCATCTGTTGTTCCTTTACCCAATTTACCGTCTACAACTAACTTACTATAACCAAGCTTGTTTAATGTTGCTTGTAGGAATTGAATACCATACTTCGTTTTTGCCTGTTCAACAGAAGGAATATTCGCTTCAATTAACCATACTTTCTTACCATTTACGATAATAGATGGAATAGCAGCCCATTTTGCATAAAGTGTCACATCTTTTGTTACAGCTTTTTTGAAGTCATATATAGTTGTGTAGGCTGTGCTTGTATACCAACCTTTAAATACATAACCTGCTCTTTTTGGATCAGCTGGTTTGGTTACAGAAGCATTATAATTTACTTTCATACTAGCAATTAGGCTTCCACCTTTTGTATCAAATCTCACTGTTGACTGAATAATTGTCCACTTCGCATAAAGTGTGATGTTATTCTTTACTTTTGTCGAGAAGTTGTAAGCTGTTGTACAAGCTGAATTTGTATACCAACCGCCAAATGTATAACCTACTCTTATTGGATTAGCTGGTTTTGTTACAGCAGTATTGTAATTTACTTTCGTACTACTAATTAAGCTTCCACCTTTTGTATCAAATCTCACCGTTGACTGAATAATTGTCCACTTCGCATAAAGTGTCATCGTATCTGTTACAGATGACGAGAAGTTGTAAGGTGATGTACAAGTTGAATCTGTGTACCAACCACCAAATGTGTAACCCTCTTTTGTAGGTACCGCTGGCTCAGTAGCCGTTCCAACTCCCTTAATTGTTTGACTTGTTACAGCACTACCACCAAGTGAATCAAATGAAACAACGTATTCTTTTATTCCTGTAGTTGCTTTCGCAACGTTTGAAATTCCCTCATTCAAACCGCCTGTTACGTTCAATCTGAACTGGTAAGAAACACCCATTTGCAATCCAGTTACTTTTGCACTATTCGAGATCGAAGTCACTTGTTTCTCTGTGTTTGCAGCACTCCAAGTCAATCCATTATCACTCGATTGTTCAATTTTCACTTGCGTTGCACCAACTGGAGTCAACCAGTTAAGTGCTACTTTATCAGATGTTACTGAAGCGCTCTTTAATGTATTGATCTCCATAGGAATGTTTAATTCATTCCAAATATCTGAGCTGTATTGACCATCAACCATTTCCTGCGGAGTTAAAGTTGAATCAGCATTTTTTTGATATAGATTCTTATATAAGACTTCCATATCCTTTGCGTCTACTACATTGTCACCATTTAAATTTTCAGGAACGTAAAGGATAGTAGCTGGTGCATTAGTTTGACCAAACTTATCAGCAACCTTCTTCACGTCAAGAACATCGATGACGCCATCTTCATTGACGTCTCCCGCTAGAGACATAGGTTGTTTCGATTTTATATCTGTGGCGATTATGCCAATTTGTTCTCCAGTTGAAGACGTTTGACTTAATTTAATTTTCTGTACACTCTTCAAATGATTCGGTGCTTCAATGACAATCTCATAATCATCATTAGACAATGGAATATTTCGAATGTTGAAATAGCCAGAAGGAGAAATTTCTGATGCTTGATATTTTTCTCCAGTTGATGATTTTGCATAAATGTTTACTTTATTTCTTACATCACCTTTAAATCCTTCTATTAAATCGACCACATTAGAAGACACAAATGAATGGTGATTATCCACTGAAATCTTCCTTGGATCTAATGTGACTTTAAAACCGAATTCATCTACACCTTCAATATTAATCGTATATTGACCATCCGGCATGTCGCTTTTCGGATACCACTTTAACCCATAAAGCGTGTCCTTATTTTTGAATGAAGTTGAATCAACTACCTTACCTTCTGAATCTTTCACATTAATTGCCCAATCAAGCTTCTTTAATGCAAAAGAAGAGATGCTAATTGGTGATTTCTGATTGACAACAACAGGCGTATCTTTCGTAATATTTGTTCCATTTCCTTCATAATAGGTTGAATTAATCAACATTTCAGGAGTATTCACATGTTTTCCATATTCGATATAACTAAAGTTATAAGCGTTATCAATGTTTCGAATCGCTACGCTTTCTGGATTTGAATCTAAATCAACTGAGTACGTTGATAAGGTATGACTTGATGTGGCAGGGGCTTCTACTCCAGTAACCTGTTTACCGTCTACATAGACGATTCCACCCATATAACCGCTACCGTTATCATTGTCTTTTGCATCCCACTGTACCTTGTATTTCGTTATGCCATTTTTAGTGAATGGCGTCACTCGAAGATTGCTAGCAACAGGGGCACTTGCATCTACTTTGATTGGCATTTTGACAACCTGTGGTGTTGCACCAGCATTGTCTAATGTTGTTTTAATGACCATCTGATAGTCGCCATCTGGAACGATTTTTCCGGTTTCATCTGTCATATCCCAGTATTCATCTTCTAATTTGTATGCATAGTCACCTGCATTAAAAATGTTTTTGGTGAAACGGATTGAATCACCTTCTTCATCTACGTAATTACTAAAATCTGTGATGTATTTGACACGGTTTCCATCCTTATCTTCTACATATACCTCGGCTTTGCTTAGATTTCTCAAGGCTGTGAATGACACATACGGCCCATAGATTGTTGATCTCGGTGATTCTGCAAGTCGGTCGGTATTGATTTTCCCGTTCACATACCCCATCGGTGTGTCCTCTGAACGTTGATCCCAAATCGCCGTATACCCTAAGTAATTATCACTATTTCCATAAACTGGTGCATCGATATTCTTTAGAGCATTCCAATCCCCAACAAATCCCATATATGGGACAGTTAATTGAGGGATGTCTTGATTTTTTGGCACAAGGCGAACGAAACCTTCAAGGAACGAATTTGGTTTGATATTTGTCGCATTTGTTAAATCAATTTGGAAGTTTAGCGTTTGCTTCGACCCTTTATCAACATGAACTGTAATGCCGGATGTGTTGGAGATTGGATCTCCGTACAGCGTTACTTTTGCACCTGTAACTCTCGTTGTCTTCATAGTTAACGAGTCTTTGAAATGATCATTCGTTCCATCATGATCAAGATCGAATTGATTACTTTGTTTCTCATCTGTTAACACATCAATATAGGCAGTATAATCTAATGTATCTGGTACCGTTTCGCCATTTAAAGCTTGAAGCGTTAAGTTAAATTTTGTTGTATTCCCCTTAATTTCTTTCAGTGCCACTGCCCCTGCTTTTTCAAGCGTGGTGTCACGGTTATAAACAAGAGCTGGCGTTTCGATCGCTTTATCAATCTGCATCATCCCTGCGCCTTGTCTTCTAGGTGAGTAAGGCGTATTTGTTGTGCTAGCTGGATCAGTCAGAATCTTTGATGTATTCATCAACATGATTTTCGCTTTCAGCGCCGTTGCCATGTCTTTCTTTTCGCCATTCTGTTTTAATGATTGAAGAACTAATGCAGCTCCTCCTGCTACGTGCGGCGAAGCCATCGAAGTACCACTGTACGTATCATACTTATTATCTTTAACGGTTGAATAGATATTTCCGCCAGGAGCGGTAATTTCAGGTTTAAACGTTAAGTCTTCTGGTGTTCCCCATGATGAGAAATCAGACATTTTTCCTGAAATCGGGTTTTTGACCCAGATACCATCATGGGTGAAAGACATTTTTAGTTTTTCGCCATTTTTTAGTCGATCAATAATCTTGTTCCCATCGACAACACTTGTTGTAACGATTGGAATGCCATCCAAATAAGTCGCTTGTTGTGCATAGTCTGAAGTTGATCTTAGAATAACGGCAGCTGCACCTCGAGTGGCTGGTCCCGTTTGATAAGAACCGAAGTTTTGAATCGGACCGTTATTGTTTAAGACAACAATCTTTCCTTTCACATCAATTCCTGCCAATTTAAGGTCGTTGAAATCCGCTGTTGTCCCTTGATTTGCATACACTAAATCATACTCTTTGTCCGAACCTAACGCATCAACCATATCAGCGTTTAGTTTCTGGTAGCCAAAAGTTGATCCGTCAGACAGTTTCATCTGATTGATTCTGATTTGATCATTTTCATACGATGCAACTTGAAGTGCATAAGGACTATTACCCGGTGAACCGACTAATCCGATATCTGGATTATCCGCATAAGGTGTAGCAGATTGCGGGAATCCCAAGGTGTTATACGTGCTATAAAAAGAATTACCAGCCGCTGCGACGACGACAACACCTTGTTCAACAGCATTTCGAATGGCTTTTTCGGTTGGAGCGATTGCTTCATCCGTTGATCCTGCTGGTGTTCCTAAACTTAGATTGATAACATCTGCACCCATCTCGACAGCATGTTGGATCCCTGCAATGATGTCATCCTCAGACGCTCCGCCACCTGCATCAGGAAATACTTTTTCCGCAAGGATTTGCGCGCCTGGTGCGATCCCGACAACGCCGTTGTTGTTTTCATCACCGTTTGCACCTACTGTTCCTGCGACATGCATTCCATGGGCCTCTTCGCCTGGCATCGGATCGTTATCCTTATCAGCCCAGTCATACCCTGTTGGGACTTTATCCGTGAAAAATTGATCATTTACCGGCGTGCTAGCTAGTTTATCTTTTAGATTGTCACTCGTTAAACGAGCTTGTTGTTTCCCTTTTTCAGTTAGTGTCATATCATGGTGTCGATAATCCACTCCAGTGTCGACAACCGCTACAACCATGCCTTCACCTTGCAAATTGTGCTTTTCCCAAGCCTGTTGTGCATTCACCATTGATTTGCTTGAAACCATTTCATGTTCATATGTTCGCGCTACGTGAACACTCGCTACGTTTGGTAATTTCTTAATCGCTTTTAGATTCTTATATTCTGTTTCAATACTAACGCCATTAATCCCAATGGAATAGTCATGGCGGACCTTACCCTTGATGCCTTTTTGACGAATGTCTTTCTTTATTCTGTCATGTGACTTTTTAAATTCACTTCTTTTACCTTTTTCATCTTTTGCATTTTTGGCAGGCGCATCTTTTAATTCAACAATGAATCTCACTTTTTTGTTTGGATCAATTGTTGGATCAATGCTTTCCTCCTTTGATTTCTTCAATGCCTTATACATACCCGTTGGGTCATTCTTTTTTGCATTACCAAATAGAGGTGATGCAACAGTTTTTTCCTTTGGCGTTTCGCCACTCAGCACAAATCCTGAATGATTTTCTGTCGAAGCTTTAGCTATGGGTCCGCTAGCATATGCTGGAACACCACTTGACATTAATATTGCAGCTGCAGATAGTGCAGCAATACTCTTACTTGACCGTAGTCTCATTTCTCTTCTCCCCCTTAAATGATAAAATCTTATATATCTCTAAAAATTTCAACAATTTTCTGACCATTCTAAATTATACTTGAGGGCTATCTGCACAGTAAATTGGGGAAATTTCATGTAAAATGATAATAAATTGGGGATAGTTTGATAAAAAATATAGAATAATCTACCCTTTTTCCTTTGTCTTACTTTGATTTTTATAAAAAAAGAAGTTGGGGGAATTTCCTGCAAAATGATAATAAATTGGATATGCTTCAATAAAAACTTAGAATAAACCATATTTTTCCTTTGTTTTACTTCATTTTTTCGAAAATAGAAGTTGGGGGAATTCGTCCTCGGTATATTAAATTTTATAGATACAACTCTTTTTGAATAATTACAGTTTATTGAACAAGCTAGAAGCACATTAAAAAGACCTCTTCAGCAAACTGAGAGGTCTCAAAAAAATATATGGGGTTATTTTAGAAATTCTGTATATTATTTTTTACTATCAAGAATTTAGATAAAATATTTGACAATCATATTTGCTATACAAAAACACTCGGTAAATATGATTTGTGTTTCTCTTCTAAATCCTTACAATTATGTACCAAATTTTACAACTGACTTCTTCCCTTTTATCCTCAAATTCGCCTCTATTTATGGTAAGGTTCATTCCTGTTAATCCTAAAAGCTCGATAGATCTGCTCCACCAATACCAATTTCATTAATTGATGTGGAAAAGTCATTTTTGAAAATGACAGTGTATCATCCGCTCTTTTCATCACAGCATCACTTAGACCTAATGACCCACCAATCACAAATGCTACTTTGCTGTTTCCATATGTGGCAAGTTGATCTATTTTTTTTGCTAGTGATTCGGACGTATGTTCCTTCCCCTTAATTGCTAATGCAATTACATAAGCGTCTTCTGCTATTTTACTTAAAATTCTTTCGCCTTCTTTTTCCTTAACGATTAACATGTCTGCATCGCTTAAATTCTCTGGTGCCTTTTCATCTGGCACTTCGATTATGTCCATTTTTGCATAACTAGATAATCGTTTTATGTATTCATCGATCCCCATCTTTAAATACTTTTCTTTTAACTTTCCAACACTGATAATTGAGATATTCACACTATATCCTCACTTTACAAACAAGTTATCCACAAAAGTTATCCACATACCCACATTTTCTATCCACATTTAGTGGGAGAATCTATGTTCGATACAATATATATGGCATCATTTTGACAATATTCACAGGTTGTGGATATATTGTGCGTTTTTTCGACTTTATTCAACAGTGGTGTTTCACTATACTTATCCACAAAATCGTCAAGAGCCCATTCTACATGCTCATCACAGCTTAAAATTGTTTTTTCCACTTATACACAGCTCCTTTTTTTAGCACATAAAGAAAACTCGTCGATTGTCGAGCCTCTTAGGCGAAGTCAGAGGCGTAGTTGCACTTATACTTACTTCGCAAAATTGACGACTACGTCGAGTTCCATTCCTAATGCCCAACTTATTATTTTTTAACGAAAAAAAAGGGGAGCGAGTAAACTCTCCCCTTAAGTATGTGCTTTGTTTTATACATACACTATATCTGTTGGTTTTTGAGGGTCCGTATCATGAATATCAAATTGCATCCCAACTTCAAATCCTTTTCCCTCTAATGTTTGTGTAACAGACATTCTGGCAAGCTCTTTCATATTATTATCTTGGCTTAAATGAGCAAGATAAATACGTTTTGTTTTATCTCCTATTACATCTGACATGGCAAGTGCAGCATCCTCATTTGATACGTGACCAACATCGCTTAAAATACGACGTTTAATGCTCCATGGATATCTACCCATGCGTAGCATTTCGACATCATGGTTACTTTCAAAAATGTACATATCTGCGTTAGAAATGATCCCCTTCATTCGGTCACTTACATAGCCTGTATCGGTAATTGTAACAAATTTTTTCTTGTTATGATGAAATACGTAAAACATTGGTTCAGCAGCATCATGTGATACACCAAATGATTCAACTTCAATATCCCCAAACTGGATCGTCGTTTCCATGTTAAAAATGAACTTTTGCTCTGTTGGAATTTCTCCAATTAAATGGTTCATTGCTTTCCATGTTTTTTCATTAGCGTATATTGGGATTTGATATCTTCTGGCAAGAACTCCAAGTCCTTTAATATGATCACTATGCTCATGCGTGACTAGAATGCCGGAAACTTCTTTTATATCCCTGTTGATTTCTTTAAATAAAGACTCCATCGCTTTACCGCTTAGTCCTGTATCAACTAAAAGCTTAGTTTTCTCCGTCCCAACGTATAACGCATTTCCGGTACTTCCACTTGCAAGTACACTAAAATGCAGACTCATCGCTATTCACTCCATTGTTCTTTATCTATCTTAATTATTTGCCCCTCAATGGCATTGACAAAGTAATCTTGCTGTTCATTGACAACTATATGCCACGCTGGTGCTATGAATTTAACTCCATTCGATAACGGGATTACAGTATAATAGCCAAAATCAACTTTTGTAATTCGATCACTCGGTTTTAATTCATCTTTCACAAATAGATTTTCAATGGCTTTAATTGCCGGTAAAGCTTCTTGAACATTCTTTTTATCGATCATTTCTTTTAAGTTTTCTAAATATCTTTGGCGATACCCGTAAATCTCATTATTATCGTTATACTTTATTTCAACTACTGAGCTTTCGATGTTATAAATTAAGCGATCTTTGTAGGTTTGACAGAAGTAAATCGTTTTTGACGTTGGATCTATTTGACAATAACGATAGTTACCACCATTCCAAACATACTCCTTCACAAAGTTTTCTAAGAAGAGTATTTTATTTGTCTCTGCAATTGGAACTGGTTTTTTCAATTGACTCTGTAATACATCTTTGAAGATTTGTATATTCTGTCCTTTTCGATCAGCAATAGTTTTCTTTGAGAAATCCTTGCTATTACCCGATATATAAGATTCCTTTAAAGAATTTTTAGGTAATGTCACATATGTGATATCATTTTCCTTTAATTGCTCCTCAATACTCGATTCTGCCATCGTATCAAACTGGTCGCTACTTCGCTTTTGATAATATTGAATCGCTAAAAATAAATCTAATACTAAGAAAGTTAAAATAAATATTGTTTTGATCCTACTCCAATCCAACAATATTCACCCCAGTTCTACTTAGCAAATCTTGATCAATCTTCTTATATGTGTCATCGTAATTTATAATCCAAACAGGTTTTAACTGGATAGCTCTATTATAGTACGGCTGATTGATTGTTGATTTATCTTCATCAAATATCGTCTCGTACCCTAAGCTAATATCCTTAATTAGGGATTTATTAATAGACTTATTATTAGATATAATCTCCATAATTTGAGGACCAGCCATTAACTCCATTTCACTTTCCTTCTTATCCACCTGAATTCTAAATTTATACAATGGACGTTTAAAGGTTTCTATATCATCTACTCCCCAACTCGTCGTGATTGTTGAATTATTATATACAGGTAAATTATTTACAAAAAGTCTAAATGAAACTTCATTATTCTCAGGTTTAACACCCGACAAAATATATCCATCAGTCCAACCACCATGAGCATTAATAAAATCAACACTTCTTTGGACTAATAAATTAGGACTCTGATTATTATTGTTTTCAGGTGTTGTCGGGTTAACAAATGAAATCGAACGATTTAATGGTGAAACTGACATTAATCTAGTACCGTCTGTGAATGTATCTCCTGAATCAGTACTTTCTTTACGGACATTTGAAGGATCACTAAATATTGCATCTTTTAATTTATCAACATCTATATCCGTTGTAAGAAACTCCATCGTAGTTAATTTGATTGGTTTTTTAGGTAAATAAATTATCTTACCTGAATCTAACTTATATCTTAAGCTTTCAGTAAAGCTTTCGTAATTATCTCTAATCTTGTCAACTGAAGCAATAATTGAAGAGTTATCAAAGGTTGCTCCATAGAGAATTTTCTGTGCTTCATTTGAAAAATAGATCCTTGCTGAAGAATCCTGTTTAGATGATAAATTGATGATTATTCGGTCAAATAAAACATTTTGTAATCGTTTTGCATCAAGATTAAGAACTTTACCTAATGTCTCTACTGGTACTACAGTTGGAAAAATAATTTCTAATTTATTTTTTCCTTTTGTAATTGATTGATAGGCAACTTCAGACGTTTTATTTGTCAGGTTTTCAAAATTCGTGATTTCGGATTTCTGCAATGATCTATAAATCGGTGATATATTACTCTGTTTAGTTGTTTCATAATTTTTATTTGATTCATGAACAACTAATAAATTCGGAATGACTATATCCTTAAAGTCTCTCTTTGCACCAATCGAAACTTTTTGGACATAGTCTTGATTCTGAAGTACATCATATGTTGGTTGATATGACCATAAGCTATATGAAAGTACTAAGCTTACTATAACAAGAGTAGTTAATATAACTGATTTTATATATTCTCTTCTCATTCCCACTCATCCTCTTGGTCATCAGCCACTGGAAGTGTGAAATAGACTGTTGTACCCTTTCCTTCTTCACTTTTAGCCCATATATGACCATCGTGCGCATAAATCATTTCTTTTGCCAAAGCAAGCCCTAGGCCAGTTCCTCCAACTTGTCTCGATCTAGCTTTATCTACACGATAGAAACGATCAAATATCTTTGATAGATTTTCTTTTGGAATTCCCATACCTTCGTCAGTAATACTAACTAATATTTGATCTCTAGACTCCTTAATACGATAAGTTACAGTCCCACCCTCTGGGGAATACTTTAGTGCATTTGAAATAATATTATCTAACACTTGTGTAATTTTATCTTCATCTATAAATACAAATCTTGTCTTACTTATGAATTCGCGTTTGAACGATACTTCTTGAGACTTACTCATTTCATGTCGATCAATTATACGATTAAATAACTCTGTAAAGTTAACCCAATCTTTCATTAAACGATATTCTGTACTATCTAACTTAGATAATTGTAATAAGTCATTTACTAACCTAATCATTCGCTCTGTTTCATCTTGAGTTACTTGTAAAAACTTAGGTGCAATTTCTTTATTCTCCCAAGCTCCATCTGATAATGCTTCTAGATAGCTTCTCATTGTTGTTAACGGCGTTCTTAATTCATGCGAAACATTTGCGACAAACTCTCTACGTTCTTGCTCTATTTTTTCTTGTTCAGTTACATCATAGAGTACCGCAATTAGACCATTAACTTTGCCAGACTCTTTTTGTATAGTTGAAAAGCTTGCTCGTAGAATCATTGGTCTCTTATTCTCGCTATAATCTAACATAATTGAATCTGGCTCATCGTATAAATCATCTAAAGTATTAATCTTTTCTATTCCCAATACCTCTAAGATTGATTTATTTAATACTGTTTCACGTGAAACATTAAGCATCGTTTCAGCTGGATCGTTTAAGAGAATAATTTTCCCTCTACGGTCAGTTGCGATAACCCCATCTGACATATGCTCTAGTACTGATTGAAGCTTTCTTCTTTCTCCATCCGTTGAAGCTCTGGCTTGCTGTAAATTACGTGATAGATTATTAAATGATATCGTTAATTCACCAATCTCATCTTCACTATAGGCCTTTAATTTGCGAGAGAAGTTTCCTTTCGCCATTTCTTGGGCCTGTCTTCTTATTTCCGAGATTGGCTTCGTAATGGCTTTAGCCAATAATATCCCTAAAATGGATGTAATCGCGACTGCTATAAGTGTACCAGTTGAAAAAATACGGTTAATTAATTCCATTCTTTCATAAGTGCTTTCCATTGAAGCACTCGTGTAAATGGCTGAAACAATTTCGTCACCTTCCATTACAGGGGTAACAATTGTTTTCATTCGATGACCATTTTTAGGGTCAATTAACACTTTCTCAGTTCTAGTACCTACTAGAAGAGCTCTTTTTACTAAAATATCAGTAGTCCTTTTACCTACAATAGATCGATTACTAGAATCTGAAGTAGCAATAACTTCACTATTTTGGTTAATAACTCTTACATCTGATATTCCAATATTCTTTCCGAAGTCAGAAACTATTTTTTGGATATTAGCTTTTACTTCTGGGTCGTCCAGAGTTTTCTTTTTTTCGTACTCTATTTTTATATTATAAGCCAGTAGCTTAGCACGTTCGTTTATCGCAACTGTAAAACTGTTTACGAGCTGCTTTTCAAGCTCTCTTGAAAAATAAACGCTAATAATTTGCATAGCTACCAAGATGAGTAAAATATAAACAAGTACAAATTTAAAGACAATTGATTTAAATAAACCAACTTTATTATAACCTGCCATTAATCTTGCTCCGGATCACGCAGGTAATATCCTACTCCTCTTCTTGTTACAATGAAAAGTGGATAACTTGGATTGTCCTCAATTTTTTCACGAAGTCTTCGAATTGTTACATCGACAGTTCGTACATCTCCAAAGTAATCGTAACCCCAAACAGTTTGAAGTAAATGTTCTCTCGTCATAACCTGTCCGATATGCTTCGCTAAGTAATATAGTAATTCAAATTCGCGGTGAGTTAATTCAATCTTCTCGCCACGTTTTGTTACGATATAGGCATTTGGATTAATAACGAGCGAGCCAATAATAACTTCAACTGACTCCTCTTTTTCAGATGTAGTTCCTGTTTGGTGTCTGCGTAAATTTGCTTTTACTCTGGCAAGCAACTCACGAGTACTAAATGGTTTTGTTACGTAGTCATCTGCTCCCATTTCTAAACCTAGTACTTTATCTAATTCTGAATCCTTTGCTGTAATCATAATGATCGGCATTTCATGGTTCTTTCTAATTTCTCTACAAACTTCTAAACCGTCTCTAATTGGTAACATAATATCTAATAAAACTAAATCAGGAAGAAACTCATCTACTTTTTGTAATGCTTCCTCTCCATCATACGCGCAAACAATTTCAAAACCTTCTTTTTCTAAATTAAACTTCAATATATCAGCAATTGGTTTTTCATCATCGACTATTAATATTTTTTTATTCATTCCCCGCACTCCTTTTCTAGTCAGTTTTTGTTACCATCAATTCTATACATATCTTTTGCAATTTAATATTAAATTAGGCAACAAATAAACTTATCTTAGTAATTTCGTTTTGTGGACTATCTCTCTAAATATAATACGACTACGATCTTACGTGTTATTCATTTTATATATAAACACTAAATTTTTGAAAAAAACCTCTAGCCTGTTGCTAGAGGTCTACTCCACTTACTTCTATTTTAAATTAAGTAGGTTTTTTTGTAAAATCGAACTGTTTTATTCAAACTAGAAATCTCTTTCGATAAGGTCAATATAAAATAAAAAACTACTGTATATACAGTAGTTTTTATGATGGCTCGGGACGGAATCGAACCGCCGACACGAGGATTTTCAGTCCTCTGCTCTACCGACTGAGCTACCGAGCCATTATATGGCGGTCCCGACCGGGATCGAACCGGCGATCTCCTGCGTGACAGGCAGGCATGTTAACCGCTACACCACGGGACCAATATAATTTTATAAAAAAAGGATGACCCGTACGGGACTCGAACCCGTGTTACCGCCGTGAAAGGGCGGTGTCTTAACCGCTTGACCAACGGGCCACATTAATTTAAGAAAAGATGAGCCATGAAGGATTCGAACCTTCGACCCTCTGATTAAAAGTCAGATGCTCTACCTACTGAGCTAATGGCTCACAATTAGAATATATTACTTAAAAGTTTAAAAATTTTATTTAGCATTCATAAACTATGTACTAGTTATGACGACAAGATTTATCTTATCATACTTTCTAATAATTTTGCAATAGTTTTTTTAAAAAAATAACAAAAGCCCCTAAAATTTTATTTAAGGGCTTTTTATTAGATTAAGCTCCGTAAACGTTACGTACGATATTCGTTTGGTTACGGTCTGGACCAACTGAGAATACAGATAACGGAATACCTACTAATTGAGACACACGTTCTACATAATGTCTTGCATTAACTGGTAGTTCATTAAGCGTTTTTACTCCTGTAATATCTTCTGTCCAACCTGGAAGTTCTTCATAAACTGGCTCACATTCTGCAAGTTGTTTTAAGCTAGCAGGGAACTCAGTAATTATTTCTCCACGGAATTTATAAGCAACGCAAATTTTTACAGTCTCTAGACCTGTTAATACGTCAATTGAGTTAAGTGATAAATCAGTAATACCACTAACGCGACGAGCGTGGCGAACAACTACACTATCAAACCAACCTACACGTCTTGGTCTTCCAGTAGTTGTACCGTACTCACGACCTACTTCACGAATTGTATTTCCAATTTCGTCGAAAAGCTCAGTTGGGAATGCACCTTCACCAACACGAGTAGTGTAAGCTTTACATACACCAACAACGTGATTAATTTTTGTCGGACCAACACCAGATCCAATTGTTACTCCACCTGCAACTGGGTTAGAAGAAGTAACGAATGGGTATGTACCTTGGTCGATATCTAGCATTACACCTTGTGCGCCTTCAAATAATACGCGCTTTCCACCATCAATTGCATCATTTAATACAACAGAAGTATCACACACATATTTTTTAATTTGTTGTCCGAACTCATAATATTCTTCAAAAATCTCTTCGATACTTAATGTATTTGAATCATACATTTTTTCAAATAGATTATTTTTCTCTTCAAGATTACGTTTTAATTTTTCGTAAAACTCTTCTTTATCTAAAAGGTCTGCCATACGGATTCCTACACGAGCAGCTTTGTCCATATAAGCTGGTCCAATACCTTTTTTAGTAGTACCAATTTTATTATCACCTTTACGCTCTTCTTCTAACTCATCTTGTTTTAAATGATAAGGTAAGATAACATGAGCACGGTTACTAATACGTAAGTTGTCAGTTGAAACACCTTTATCATGTAGGTATGCTAGCTCTTGTACTAAAGCTTTAGGATCTACAACCATACCATTTCCAATAACACAAATTTTATCTGAGAAGAAAATACCTGATGGAATTAAGTGAAGTTTGTACTTTTCACCATTAAATACGATTGTATGACCTGCATTGTTACCACCTTGATATCTAGCAACTACTTCTGCCTGTTGTGATAAAAAGTCAGTAATTTTTCCTTTTCCTTCGTCTCCCCATTGAGAACCAACTACTACTACTGATGACAATGTACTGCACCTCCGATTAAAATACGCTATTTCCGAACTAAAACCAAAACTAGTATATCAAACTTACGGAATTTGTCAATAAATCTCTTTGAATAATTCTGTTCTAAGTTTTATTTGTTCGTAAATACAAACTAAAGAATTTGATAAAAATAGTTTGCCCTAACAAAAAAAAATAATCACATAGATTCACTATGTGATTATTTATTAGATGGCATCCCAAGTAGTAGCGATCAGACGATTGAACAGATATGCGACTGTCTGATTCGAAACTATTTTTAAGCACCTGGTGCTTCATCAAACCTTCGTTCTAAGTTTACGAACTTGTTATATTCTTTTACGAAAGCTAATGATACAGTACCTACTGGACCATTCCTTTGTTTAGCAATAATGATTTCAATAATATTTTTATTCTCTGATTCTTTATCATAGTAATCATCTCGGTATAAGAACGCAACTATATCCGCATCTTGCTCAATACTTCCTGATTCACGGATATCAGACATCATTGGACGTTTATCCTGTCTTGACTCAACGCTTCGCGATAGCTGAGATAAGGCTATTAGAGGTACTTTCAATTCCCTCGCTAGTCCTTTAAGTGATCGTGAAATTTCAGATACTTCTTGCTGACGATTTTCTCCGCTTTTGCCGTTACCTTGAATAAGCTGCAGATAATCAATTAGGATCATTCCTAAGCCATGCTCTTGCTTCAGCCTTCTACACTTAGCTCGTATGTCATTAACTCTAATACCAGGTGTGTCATCGATATATATGCCTGTACCAGCTAGGCTACTAGCAGCCATCGTAAGCTTATTCCAGTCCTCTTGTTCGAGATTACCTGTACGCAAAGCCTGTGCATTAATATTCCCTTCCGCACAAAGCATACGCATTACAAGCTGATCCGCTCCCATCTCGAGACTGAAAATTGCTACGTTTTCATCTGTTTTAGTCGCTACATTTTGTGCGATATTCAATGCAAATGCTGTTTTACCTACTGAAGGACGGGCAGCTACAATAATTAAGTCATTTGGCTGAAATCCCGCTGTCATACGATCCAAATCAGTAAACCCTGTTGGTACACCGGTGATTTCGCCACGTTGATTGAACAAGGTCTCAATTTTACTAAATGTAGTAAATACTACATCTTTAATACTTTGAAAACCAGAAACGTTTGTGCGTTGAGCTACTTTTAGAATACTTTTTTCAGCCTCGTTTAGTACAACATCTACTGGAATATCTGGCGCATAGCTCTCCGTTACAATATTTGTAGCGGTTCTTATTAATCTTCTTAAAGTAGATTTCTCTTCAACGCTCTTTGCATAATATTCAACGTTAGATGCCGTTGGTACTGAAGCGAGCAAATCATTTAAGTATGATACTCCTCCTACTTCTTCTAAAACTCCTTGATTAGCTAGTTCAGAAGTTAGCGTGATAACGTCTAGAGGCTCATTCCTTGAAGCAATCTTAAGCATTGCTTCAAATATTTTTTGATGGGCAGCTCGATAAAAGTCATCTGGTAAAAGCCGTTCTGAAGTTGATATTAGCGCCTCAGAGTCTAACAGTATGGCTCCTAATACAGCCTGTTCAGCTTCTATATTCTGTGGTGGAGTACGATCATTTAGCAAATCACTCATTTCTAGTCCTCCAGATGCTTGTTTTCTTATTGTTCTTTAACGTGTACTTTTAAAGTTGCACTTACTTCAGGATGCAATTTCACTTTAATATTTGTTACACCTAGTGCTCTAATCGCATCATTCATTTCGAATTTACGCTTATCTAGTTTAATACCATGTACTTTTTGAAGTTCATCAGCAATTTGCTTGCTTGTGATTGATCCGAAAAGACGACCGCCCTCACCTGATTTAGCTTTTAGTTCTACTGTTAAAGTTTCAATTGTTTCTTTAAGCTTTTTACAATTTTCTAATTCGATTTGCGCATCTTTTAATTCTTTATTTTTTTTCGCTTCTAGCGTTTTCATATTACCTGCAGTAGCTTCTATAGCATCTCCATTTTTGATTAAGAAGCTTGCATAGCCATCTGCGATATTTTTAGTTTCTCCTTTTTTACCTTTTCCTTTTACATCTTTTAAGAAAATTACTTTCATTTGTTTGTTCTCCCTTCAATATATTCATCGATTATTCTCAATAAATGTTGTTCAACTTCTCTGATTGAAGAAGATTCAATTTGAGCAGCAGCATTTGTTAAATGACCTCCACCGCCAAGCTCTTCCATTATTAATTGAACATTTATATTTCCTAATGAACGACTGCTAATGCTAACAACATTATCTGACCTTTTCGCAATAATAAAAGATGCAATGACATCAGTCATCGTCAATAATGTATCTGCAGCCTTGGCGATTAAAACTTGATCATAGTTTACATTGTCTTTTCCAAAGCTAATCGCAAAGCCCTCTTTATACATATAGGCTTCCTCTATTAGTTCTGCTTTGCGAATATATTCATTCATATCTTGTTTTAGTAAATTTTGAACGAGGATTGTATCTGCGCCATTCGAACGCAAGTATGACGCTGCGTCAAAAGTTCGTGCTCCTGTTCGGAAAGTAAAACTCTTTGTATCAACAATAATACCTGCAAGTAAGGCTGTTGCCTCAAGCATGCTTAATTTGATTTTCTTAGGTTGGTATTCTAACAACTCAGTTACTAATTCTGCAGTAGAAGAAGCGTACGGCTCCATATATACGAGAATTGCATCCTTAATGAAGTCCTCTCCTCTTCGATGATGGTCTATAACAACAATTTTATCTGTCTCATTTAAAAGTGATTCTTCTTCAACCATTGTTGGTCTATGAGTATCTACTACGATTATTAGTGTATCATCAGAAATAAGTTCTTTTGCTTTTTCGGGTGTAATAAAACAAGACATAAATTGTTCATTTTTAGACATTTCCCTCATCAAACGATTAACACTTTTATCTACTTCATCTTTGTTAATTACTACATAACCATCCACTTCATTATGCATTACCATTTTTAAAATACCAACTGCTGAACCAAGAGCATCCATGTCAGGTAACTTATGACCCATTATCATAACATTGGTACTACTCTTCATTAAATCTCTTAAAGCATGCGAGATTACTCTCGCTCTAACCCTCGTCCTCTTTTCCACAGGGTTTGTTTTTCCACCGAAAAACTTTACTTTACCGTTAATGTTCTTAACAGTTACTTGATCTCCCCCGCGCCCTAGTGCTAAATCTAAACCAGATTGCGCTAGTTGACCAAGTTCGGTTAAATTTAAACTGCCTACTCCGACACCGACGCTTAGCGTAAGAGGTAAATTACGTTTTGTAGTTTCTTCCCTTACTTGGTCTAATATAGAGAATTTATTATTTTCTAATGCTGCCAGAATTCCTTCATTTAAAACTACACTATATCGATCGGATGAAACGCGTTTTAAGAAAATACCATGGCTATTAGCCCAACTATTTAACATCGTTGTTACTGCACCATTTACACTAGAACGCTCTTGATCATCTAATCCCTGTGTCATTTCATCGTAATTATCTAGTAAAATAATTCCGATTACTGTTCTTTGATCTTCGTATAACTTCTCTAATTGTGCTTGTTCTGTCACATCAAATAAGTAAATATATCGCTCTTCTCTTTTAATGACTACCCGATATGTTCTTTTACTTATATTCAATACATCTTCTTTTTTCTCTTTTTTCGAAATTAAAGCCATTAATCCTTCAGATAGATCATATATGTGTTTACCAATTAGTGAACGATCATCTAAAATATTTAAAATATATTGATTGCCCCATTCGATATGGTACTCTCTATCATAAAGTAATACTCCAATTGGCATTTCTGTTATTGCTTCGTTACTTAAATTTTTCACTCTCGACATAACTGATTCTATATACATATCTAAAACGTAGCGATACTTAATTTCTAACTTTACAACTAGAAAAATAACGCATAAAAAGATAATGATAAAAATTATCCCTATTTTAGGTTGAATATAGACCACAGTTCCGATCAGAAACACTGAAAGAGCAGTTAAAAGATAGACGGGTATAAGAAACATCTGTTTCTTATGAAAATCTTGCATATGTTCAACCCCTAAGCCAAATAAAATCTAACTTACATATTAAAGTTTATTCACTTTTCCACAACAAATTAGTATCAAATATGTTTTTAAGTTTAAATTTTTCTTCTATTAAATATTCCAATTGAGACGATTCCAATTAGTAAAACAATATAAATTAATGGTTGAATGATAAAACTTGCGATCAATAGAATAATTGGTACCGCTTTAGAAAAATGTTTTATATAACTAAAATAAAATATCGATGCATAACCTTGAACGAGCAGTAATATTTGAAGTACATAAGTTAAGTTAATTACTGCTGTACTAATGAAGCTACTTTGTTTCAAATTGAAGAACGAAAAAATCATTACAATTAAAAAGAACCACATGAATCCTACTGGGAGTCTAAACTCTCTAAATGGCTTAAATTTTGGTGTTTTATAACCTAATCTTCTTATTAATGGAAAAGTTACTAGTTGAGTTAAAAAAGCAAGTATAAAACTAACCATTAACAGTAATGAAGGAATTAATGTAGGGATTAGTTTAATAGCATTTGTAAGACTATCTAAAGCCTTTTCATTGGTGTTTGTACTAAGACTAGCACTAAGTTCCTTACTTTTTTCTATAGCTTCCGTTGCCAAGTCTATATTCTCTTTAACAAAATCAATATGAAAAACAGCTTTGAATAGTATGTACGATAGTACTGTATGTATCAAATATAAGAAAGTACTAGTAAGTAATATTTCGCCTTTACTTCGCTCATTTTTCAATAGATACCCAAATGCTATACCAACTGTTGAGTACATTAAAGTAACTGGAAGTAAATTAAATGAAGTAATCACAATCGTTAATCCCAGCGCAAAACAGCAAAGTAAAAGTGATTCTTTAATTGAGTATTTAATACTTACAATAATAAACGGCAGTGGCATAAGGAATGCCATAAATATTGAGAGAAACGGTACAAATCTAAATATTAACAGTAAAACTGAGTAAATAGCTAATAGTACTGCACCCTCGGTAATAAATCGAGTCGATTTCAAAATAAAGCTCCTTTCAACTACCCCTACTTATTTCACGATAAGCATACTATTTCTTATTTTACCATAAAACTTATTTTTTCATAAATACAAAAAAAGTACAGCACGAGAATGCTGTACTTTTTATTACTTAGCTTATTCAGCCACGTATGGTAATAAAGCCATTTGACGAGCGCGTTTGATTGCGATCGTTAATTTACGTTGGTATTTCGCAGAAGTACCAGTTACACGACGAGGTAAAATTTTACCACGCTCAGAAACGAAACGTTTTAATAACTCAGTATCTTTGAAGTCAATTGTAGTGATGCCATTTGAAGTAAAGTAACAAACTTTACGACGTTTAGCGCGTCCACCTTTGCGTCCACCCATTGCCATTGTTATTTCCCTCCTCTACTTAAAAGTTAGTTTTTTAGTAATGCTAACCGTTCAACATTACACTGTTTTTATAATTAGAAAGGAAGATCGTCATCAGTAATATCAATCGTTTTGCTTGTCCCACCAAATGGATCATCATTAAAGCTAGGCTTTTGAGATGGTGCTTCGAAAGGATTTCCAGCGTTAAAACCTTGATTTTGTTGATTCATACCGAATGAACCACCTTGGTTACCTGATGCATTTCTTGGTTCTAAGAATTGAACAGAGTCGGCTACAACTTCAGTTACATATACTCTCTTACCATCTTGACCATCAAAACTTCTAGTTTGAATACGACCCTCAACGCCAGCTAAGCTTCCTTTTTTCAAGAAGTTTGCTACGTTTTCAGCAGGCTTTCTCCAGATAACGCAGTTAATAAAATCTGCTTCTCTTTCACCTTGCTGATTTGAGTAGGTACGATTCACCGCTAGAGTAAATGTTGCTACGGCAACCCCACTTGGCGTATAACGTAAGTCCGGATCCTTTGTTAAGCGACCTACAAGTACTACACGATTGATCATCTGATTCCTACCTCCCTAAAGCATTTAAAAAAAATTATTTTTCTTCTTCACGAATAACGATGTGGCGGATGATATCTTCGCTGATTTTCGCTAAACGATCGAATTCTTGTACTGCTTCTGGCTTAGCAGAAACGTTTACAAGCATGTAGTGTCCATCACGGAAATCGTTAATTTCATAAGCTAAACGACGTTTACCCCACTCTTTAACGTTTGTGATTTCAGCACCTTGTTCAGTTAAAACGCCGTTGAAACGCTCAACTAATGCTTTTTGTGCTTCGTCTTCCATGTTTGGACGAACGATGTACATGATTTCGTATTTATTCATCACAATGTCACCTCCTTTTGGTCTAACGGCCCAGTTAAGGGCAAGGAGCAATTTAATTAATCACTCACGAGTTAAAATTATAGCATAGTTTTTTTTAGATAGCAAATCAATAATCAAGTTGCTATTTCATTAAACATTAAATCGGAAATGCATTACATCTCCGTCTTGTACGATATACTCTTTACCTTCAAGACGTACTTTACCTGCTTCTTTTGCTGCTGTCATGTTACCATAAGTCACTAAATCGTCAAAAGAAACTGTTTCTGCGCGGATAAAGCCACGTTCGAAGTCACTATGAATTACACCAGCACATTGAGGAGCTTTCATACCTTTTTTAAATGTCCAAGCTCTTACTTCTTGTACACCTGCAGTGAAATAAGTTGCCAATCCTAATAAAGAATAAGCTGCTCGAATTAATTGATCTAAACCTGATTCTTCAATTCCAAGTTCTTGAAGGAATGTACGTTTCTCTTCATCATCTAACTCAGCAATTTCTTCTTCAATTTTTGCACTAATTACAATTACTTGAGAACCTTCTTTAGCTGCAAATTCTCTTACTTTTTCAACGTATTCGTTAGATGAAGCATCTGCGATGTCATCTTCACCAACATTAGTGATATAAAGCATTGGCTTAGTTGTTAATAAATGTAAACCTTTTACTACTTTCATTTGCTCTTCCGTAAACTCAACTGAACGAGCTGGCTTATCATTTTCAAATGCTTCTCTTAATTTTACTAAAATTTCATGTTCATAAGATGCATCTTTATCTTTTTGTTTTGCTAATTTAGCTACACGATCAATACGTTTTTCAACTGATTCTAAGTCTGCAAGAATTAGTTCTAAGTTAATTGTTTCAATATCTGCAATTGGATCAACTTTTCCAGATACGTGAGTAATATTATCGTCTGCAAAGCAACGTACTACTTGGCAAATTGCGTCCACTTCACGAATATGAGATAAAAACTTATTTCCTAACCCTTCACCTTTACTTGCACCTTTAACGATCCCTGCGATATCAGTAAATTCAAAAGTTGTTGGAACAGTTTTTTTAGGCTGAACTAATTCAGTTAATTTTACTAAACGGTAATCTGGTACTTCTACCACACCTACGTTTGGATCAATTGTACAAAACGGATAGTTTGCTGATTCAGCCCCCGCTTGAGTAATTGCATTAAATAATGTCGACTTTCCTACGTTTGGTAATCCTACGATCCCTGCTGTTAATGGCATATTTTCCACTCCTATACGAACTTAGTTAATCTTTCACAATTATATTGATTTCAAAAAAAAATAACAAGAAAATCTGAATATTATTTCTAAACATACGAAAGGTATCTAATACGAGCAATCCCTCAAATCGCTCTACTAGATACCCAGTGATTTAAAAATCGTCCTACTCTTCAGATCGAACTAAAACCTTCTTTAATTTTCGTGTGAACTCTCTGCGAGGTATTAAAACGCTATGCTCACATCCCTCACATTTCAATCGAATGTCCATACCCATTCGAATAATTTTCCATCTGTTCACTCCACAAGGATGAGGTTTTTTCATTTCTACTATATCATTTAGGTTAAATTCTTTTTCTTCCATGTGAAAACTTCACTTCCTTAAAATAGTAGCATACAAACTATACATTCGCATTTTCATTTTTAGTTTCTGGTTGTTTATATAATACCATCTTTGGATATGGAATTTCTATGTTATTTCTTTCAAGTACTTCCTTAATTTCTTTTCGAATTGCTCTAGAAATTTTAAACTGTGTCATTGCCTTAACTTCTGAAGCGATTCGCAATGTTACTTCAGATGGCCCTAAGTTTTGTATTCCAAGAAACTCTGGAGGTTTTACCATTTCTTCATATCTAGCTGGCATAGTTTCTAAATGCTCTTCAATTACATTTTGTGCATGTTCAATATCACCCTCATATGAAATACTAACATCGACCATTGCCACAGCATTATGTAATGAAAAATTGGTTACTTCAGTAATCATTCCATTTTGGATGATATGAAGCTCACCAGTTCCACTTCTAATTTTAGTTGTTTTTAAACCGATTGATAATACTGTTCCTTCGAAAGTTTGAACTCTAATGTAGTCACCAACTGAGAACTGATCTTCAAACAAAATAAAAAATCCAGAAATGATATCTTTTACTAAGCTTTGTGCACCAAAACCAATTGCTACACCACCTATTCCTGCTCCAACTAAAAGTCCCTTTATTTCCACACCAAATATCGGGAGGATCGTCAAAGCGGCAATAAAGAATATTACATATGCAAGTACATTTTCCATCAATTTAATAAGTGTTATTGATCTTCTTTCCGATACTTGTAACGGTCCTCTAGCATTTACCTTTAAGAGATTACGGATTAATTTTCTTCCGAGTTTTACAGCTAATACTGATACGATAATAATTAAAGCTATTTTTATTGATGAATTTAAAATAGTGTCCCATTGTTCCGGAGTTAGCATGCTTTTTTTTATTACTTTTTCAGCATTTTCTATTTTATCTGCTGCATTATTCATACTGTCTTTTCCCCCTATCTATTTTCAAGTGTCTTCAAACGTAATACTAAACGAATTATCAATTTAAGACTACAAATATGAACAAATGTAATAATAGTTTAATTTAGTAACAAAGATCGTTTGACGAAAGTATAAATTGTTTAAATTTTGCATAAACTAATACTACTCTCTTAAATGAAAAGTAGGCGATATTATGCAATTTTCAGCAAATCCTTTGCGTAACCTATTCAAGGATGATTATTCTGTATTTCTAGATGATGAAAACGCTATTAACAGATTTGCAGATCGATTATGTAAGTCGCTTCCAAGTGTACACACTAAAGAAATTGTTTTTGTATGTATTGGAACTGACCGTTCTACGGGAGACTCTTTAGGTCCTTTAGTTGGAACCATGTTAGGAGAATTAAACTTAAGTAGGTTTCATTATTATGGTACTCTTGATGAGCCAATTCATGCGTTAAATCTTTCAGAACAACTTGAAAGAATTAAAGGCAAGTATAACAATCCATTTATCATTGCTGTAGATGCATGTTTAGGCAGAGTAAAAAGTATTGGTAGCGTTCGTTTATCCAATGGTCCGTTAAAACCAGGTGCGGCAATGAAAAAAGAATTACCTTTAGTTGGCGAAATTAATTTAACCGGAGTTGTAAATGTCAGTGGATTTATGGAATTCTACGTCCTACAAAATACTAGATTAAGCCTTGTAATGAAAATGGCTAAGTTTATTGCAAATTCAATCAAAGAAACTGAAAGAAAATTTATGTACCAATTAGATTTTTAACATAATAGTTTCCTAACTTACAATTCTAAACAAGTCAGATAAAAACAAAAAGGGAGTATTAACTGCATTGGAAGCCAACACATTTAATATTCCCTATGAGTAACTCATTTTATAATTGAAAGAATTCTCTCCAAATCCTCTTTGTTAAAGAATTGGATTTCTATTTTCCCTTTATCTTTAGCAGATTTAATTTTAACTGACGTTCCGAACTTTTCTTGTAAAAGGTCCTCATACTCACTAAAAAATATGCTTTTAGTTGGGGTTTTCTTTGATGTTTCACGTGAAACATTTTCATTTAGATCATTGACTAATGTTTCAACCTCACGAACACTTAGGTTTTTTTCAATTACTTTTAGTGCGGTACCTTCAATTAACCCTTTTCGTTTTAGTCCTAAAAGTGCTCTTCCGTGTCCCATTGAGAGCCTACCTTCTTCAACCATTTTTTGAACAGAGTTAGGTAAAGTTAAAATTCTTAAATAGTTAGCAATATGTGGACGACTTTTTCCAAGTTTCTTTGCCAGTTGTTCTTGCGTTAAATGTAATTGTTCAATTAAAGTTTGATATGCTTCAGCTTCTTCAAGAGGATTTAAATCATCTCGCTGTAAATTTTCTAATACAGCTAACTCCATCATTTGCTCTTCAGTAAGATCTCTTACAATAACTGGAACTGTATTTAACCCCGCATTTTTTGCAGCGCGATATCGTCTTTCTCCAGCAACGATTTGGAAACCTTTTATGCTTTTTCTAGCAATGATTGGTTGAAGAATTCCATGTTCAATCACTGACTGGGTTAATTCTAACATTGCAGTCTCATCAAATACTTTGCGAGGTTGGTATGGGTTAGGTCTAAGTTCTTTAAGATCAATTTCCTGGACTAACTCTTCTTGCTGATTAATATCTTGAAAAAATGCTCCAATACCTTTACCTAAACCTTTAGCCATTATCAATCACTTCCTTTGCTAAATCAAGATATACTTCTGCACCTCTTGACTTTGGATCATATGTAATGATCGGTTTACCATGACTTGGTGCTTCACTTAAGCGTACATTTCTTGGAATAATTGATTTATAGACGCGATCTTGAAAATATTTTTTTACTTCTTCTATAACTTGTAGCCCTAAATTTGTACGAGCATCTAGCATTGTTAGCAATACGCCTTCAATTGCTAAATTTTTATTTAAATGTTTTTGTACTAAACGTACAGTACTTAATAGCTGACTTAAACCTTCAAGTGCGTAATACTCACACTGAACTGGAATAATAATTGAATCAGATGCAGTTAGTGAATTTAAAGTTAATAACCCTAATGATGGAGGACAATCTATTAAAATATAATCATAGTTACCTTTTACTGTATCTAAAGCACGCTTTAATCGTACTTCTCTAGAAATAGTAGGTACTAATTCAATTTCTGCTCCAGCAAGTTGAATTGTTGCCGGAATAATATCAAAATTTGGAATAGCAGTGTTTAAAATGACATTTTTCGCCTCAACATCATCAACTAATACATTGTAAACACACTGATTTACGTCAGCTTTTTCAATTCCAATACCACTAGTTGCATTACCTTGAGGATCTATATCGACTAGTAATACTTTTTTTCCTAAGTGAGCTAAACAAGCACTTAAATTAACCGATGTTGTAGTCTTACCAACACCACCTTTTTGATTAGCTATAGAGATTACTTTAACCACTATGTAATCTACTCCTTCCACAACAAACAATTCTTATTTTCTATTTTACCATGAATAGATTCATCGTTGTGTCTAGATTTAAAAATGCATAAAAAAATTCACCACTGAAAAGAGGTGAATTTAATGTTTATTTTTTTGGTATTTTAATTGTTATTTGGTAATAGTCATCATGTTCTTCTTCTTGACTATCAATATTCATGCCTGTTTTAGTAACCATTTGTAATGACTCACGGATCGTATTCATCGCAATTCTAATGTCTTTACTAATGGCCTTAAATTTACGTTTAGCCTTCGGTTTTTTCTCAGTAAGTAAAGTAACTACTCGTTCTTCCGTTTGTTTAACATTCAACTGTTTTTCAATTATTTCATGAAGAAGAGTAATTTGTAATTGAGGTAACTTTAATGGAATAAGTGCTCGTGCGTGACGTTCCGTAATCGACTTATCCAATAATGCTTGTTGTATTTCCCCAGGAAGTTTCAACAATCTCAGTTTATTTGCAACAGTCGATTGACCTTTACCTAGTCGCTGAGCTAGAGCCTCTTGAGTTAAGTTATGTAAATCAATTAGTTTTTGGTATGCTACGGCTTCTTCAAAAGGAGATAGTTCTTCACGTTGTAAATTTTCAATCAGAGCGACGGAGGCAGTCTCTGTATCGTTAAACGTTTTCACAATTGCGGGGATTGTATCCCAACCTAAAGATGAAACAGCCCTGAATCTTCTTTCCCCGGCAATTATTTCATAAAAGTTTGGTCTAATTTCCCTTACAACAATTGGTTGAATAATACCATGAGTTCGAATTGTTAGCGCTAGTTCTTTAATTTTTTCATCATCAAAGAATGTTCTAGGCTGATACTGATTCGGTACAATGTCCGATACTGGAATTTGGCGAATAACTTCATTACTCGAAACCGAATCTTCATTAATTTCTTTTTCTGATAAGCCAAATAACCTAGATAATGTGCTTTTCAATGTGATTCCCACCCTTTTAGAATTTCGTTCACAATAGAATAAACATAACAAATGTTTCACGTGAAACATTTGTTAGTTCATCATATTAAACCTCTAATGGTTCTTTACCAGGGGTACCCGGTTTACGAGGATACTTAGTTGGCGTTTTACGTTTCTTTTCTACTATAACAATATTTCGATCGCTGTCTTCGCTTGGGAGAGTAAAGTGGTTAATTGATTTAACTTCTCCACCAAGTGTTTTTATAGCATAATTTGCTTTATCCAACTCTTCTTGACCAGCAGCGCCTTTAAGTGCAACAAAATGACCATTTTGTCTAACAAGTGGTAAGCATAATTCAGTTAAAACAGACATTCTAGCAACTGCTCTAGCAGTTACAACATCGAAAGATTCTCTCATACCAGTTCTTTTAGCAAAAGTTTCTGCTCGATCATGAATAAATGATACATTCTCTAATTGTAATTCCTTCGCTAAATGGTTTAGAAATGTAATCCTTTTTTGAAGGGAGTCTACGATCGTTAATTTGATAGATGGGAAACAGATTTTAATTGGGATAGAAGGGAAGCCCGCTCCTGCACCAATATCACATAAAGTAATTTCATCAGCGAAGTCGAAATAGAATGCAGCGCTAATTGAATCATAAAAATGCTTTAAATATACTTCGTCTTCTTCTGTAATAGCAGTTAAGTTCATTTTATTATTCCACTCAACTAATGTGTGGAAATATATATCAAATTGTTTTAATTGAAAATCAGACAAATGGATTCCTTTATCTTTAAGAGCAGCGATAAATTGTTCTTTATTCACTAGTAATACCCCTATCTATTATTAGTTCGATATTCTTGCAATTTTTCCTTGTTCTAAATAAACAAGTAGAATTGAAATATCTGCTGGATTAACACCAGATATACGAGAAGCTTGACCTACTGATAGAGGACGCACTTGCTCAAGCTTTTGTCTTGCCTCAGTAGCAAGGCCGTGAATAGCTTGATAATCGAGATTTTCAGGGATTTTCTTTAAATCCATTCTTTTCATACGTTCTACCTGATTTAATGATTTTTCAATATAACCTTCATACTTAATTTGTATTTCAACTTGTTCTTTAACATCTGAATGTAAGTCTTTTTCAGATGGAGTAAGAAGATGAATATGCTCATAAAGCATTTCAGGACGACGTAAAAGATCTGCTGCACGAATGCCATCTTTTAGTTCGCTACCACCATTTTTTGAAATTAATTCCTGTACTTCTTTTGTCGGTCTTAATTGCGTTGCTTTTAAACGCTCTATTTCTTCTTCAATTAACATTTTCTTTTGTTCAAACTCTGCATATCTTTCTTCATTTATTAAACCAAGGCTTCTACCGATTTTAGTTAAACGTAAATCAGCATTATCGTGACGTAATAGTAATCGATATTCTGCTCTAGAAGTAAGAAGACGGTATGGTTCATTTGTCCCTTTAGTTACTAGGTCATCTATTAAAACACCAATGTATGCTTCAGAGCGATCTAAAATTAACTCTTCTTTATCTAGTGAACGACATGCAGCGTTAATTCCTGCGATTAAACCTTGACCCGCTGCTTCTTCATAACCCGAAGTTCCGTTAATTTGACCAGCAGTATACAGATTCTTAATTTGCTTAAGTTCCAATGTAGGCCATAATTGAGTAGGTACAATCGCGTCATATTCAATTGCATACCCAGTTCTCATCATTTGAACATTTTCAAGACCAGCAATCGAACGAAGCATCTTTTCCTGTACATCTTCAGGTAAACTAGTTGATAATCCTTGTACATAAACTTCTTGAGTATTTCTTCCTTCTGGCTCTAAGAAAATTTGATGTCTCGGTTTATCATTAAATCGGACTACTTTATCCTCAATAGAAGGACAATAGCGTGGCCCAGTACCTTTAATCATACCAGAGTACATCGGCGAACGGTGTAAGTTATCGTCGATGATTTGATGTGTAGTTTCACTTGTATAAGTTAACCAACAAGGAATTTGTTCTGTTTCAACTGGTTCTGTTTCGAATGAAAATGCACGAGGTACATCATCGCCAGGTTGTATTTCTGTTTTTGAATAATCAATACTATGACTATTTACACGAGGAGGCGTACCAGTTTTAAAACGAACAAGTTCAATTCCTAATTCCTCTAAGTGCTCAGAAAGCTTAATTGCTGGTTGTTGGTTATTAGGACCACTTGAGTATTTTAATTCTCCTACAATAATTTCTCCACGTAAGAAAGTACCAGTAGTGATGACAACTGTTTTTGAACGATAAATTGCACCAGTTTGTGTAATAACACCTGTGCATTGTCCATCTTCTACAATTAATCTTTCTACTAATCCTTGCTTTAGTGTTAGATTCTCTGTATTTTCAATGGTTTTCTTTAATTCGTGTTGATAAGCAAATTTATCCGCTTGAGCACGCAATGCACGTACTGCCGGACCTTTACCTGTATTTAACATTCTCATTTGAATATGTGTTTTATCGATATTTCGACCCATTTCACCGCCAAGTGCATCAATTTCACGTACAACAATCCCCTTGGCAGGACCACCTACTGATGGATTACAAGGCATGAATGCTACCATATCTAGATTTATTGTCAGCATTAGTGTTTTTGCACCCATTCGAGCAGATGACAAACCGGCTTCACATCCAGCATGACCAGCTCCAATAACGATTACATCATAATTGCCTGCTTCAAAACTCATCTTTTCTCCTCCTAACCATTTTATTTTCCTAAACAGAATTGAGAAAATAGCTGGTTGATTAAACTTTCCTGAACTGTATCTCCAACGATTTCACCTAATAATTCCCATGCTCTTGTTAAGTCAATCTGAACTAAGTCAATTGGCATACCATTTTTCATTGCCTCAATTGCGTCATTGATTGTCTGTTCTGATTGTTTTAATAACGCAATATGTCTAGCATTAGATAAATAAGTTAAATCTTGTGCCTCAATTTGCCCTTCAAAATATAAGTTGGCTATTGCTTTTTCTAAATCATCAATTCCTTTTTCTTCTTTTAAGGAAGTTGTAACAATTGTAGCACTACCAACTAACGCCTTTACTTCATTTAGATCAAGCTTTTGTGGCAAATCTGTTTTGTTAATGATTACAATTACGTCTTTACCGCTCATTTCGGCAAATAGTTTACGGTCTTCTTCACTTAATTGCTCATTATTATTTAAAACAAATAAAACTAAGTCTGCTAAATTCAATACTTTTTTAGATCTTTCAACACCGATTGCTTCTACAAAATCCTTAGTTTCACGAATACCAGCTGTATCAATTAGGCGTAATGGTACACCTTTTACATTTACGTATTCTTCAATAACATCACGCGTTGTACCAGGAATATCAGTAACAATTGCTTTGCTTTCCTGGACAAGTGTGTTTAAAAGAGACGATTTCCCAACATTCGGTCTTCCTATAATGACAGTAGATAGTCCTTCACGTAAAATTTTACCTTGTTTTGATGTTTCTAGCAGTTTTTGTATTTCAACTCGAACTGTTTTTGCTTTTTCAATTAAAACAGTATTGGTCATTTCTTCAACATCATCATATTCAGGATAATCAATATTTACTTCAATATGAGCTAAAATCTCAAGTAATGTTTGTCTTAAGCTGTTAACTAACTTAGACAATCGACCTTCTACTTGATTCATTGCTACCGCCATTGCCCTGTCTGTCTTTGAACGAATTAAATCCATTACCGCTTCTGCCTGAGACAGGTCGATTCGTCCATTAAGAAATGCTCTTTTTGTAAATTCACCAGGCTCCGCTAATCTAGCCCCATGTGATAGTACTAATTCAAGTACTTTGTTAACTGAAAAAATTCCACCATGACAATTTATTTCCACAACATCTTCACGTGTAAACGTTTTTGGTGCCCTTAAGACCGAGACCATAACTTCCTCAACAGTATTACCGGAACTTGGATCGACTAAATGTCCGTAATGAATTGTGTGTGAATCTACTATATTTAAATCTTTTTCTTTAAATATTTTATTCGCTATTTGAACAGCTTCATCACCACTTAATCGAACGATAGCTATTGCACCTTCGCCTTTTGGTGTCGATATGGCTGTAATTGTATCGAATTCCATCAAAAAACCACCTCTGAGCATGTTAAACAAAAGTTAACATGTTACTTCTAAATCTATAGCATAGCATAAAGAATTTTATAATTGAATGTTTTTATATTATAACCGTACGAAAGTACAAGTAAACTTAAATGACTTGAATGAAGAACATTAAAAAACCAATTAAGGCTCAGCCCTTAATTGGTTTCTTTAAATCTATAACTAATTGACGATGCGGATCTTGGCCTACAGACTTTGTAGAGATATTTGGCATATCTGTCAGTATATGATGTATTATTTTTCTTTCGAAAGAAGGCATTGGCTCTAAAGAGATTGCTTTTCTTGTTTTTAAAACTGTTTGAGCAGTCTTTTTTGCAAGAATTTCTAGCGATTCTTTACGTTTTAATCGATAATTCTCTGCGTCAACGACAACATGAATCAATTGTTTTGAATGACGATTTACAAATGTTTGAACTAAGAATTGAAGAGCGTTTAAAGTATTACCTCTTTTTCCAATAATAAGGGCAACTTTTTCACCCTTTACTGTAAATAAGAAGGTTTGTTCCTTCGTACCTTGCAATTCGAAATTTACATCTGCAGTTTCATCAAGGCTCTTAACAATATTTAAAAGGTAGTCGTATGCTTTTTCGATTAAAGTCTTCTTTTTAACAACTAATACTTTAGCAGGTTTAGCACCAAATCCTAAAAATCCTTTTTTGCCGTCTTCAAGTACTGTAATTTCTACGTCTTCTTCTGTTGAACTAAGTTGCTGAAGTGCTATTTGAACTGCTTGTTCGATTGTTTGACCAGTAGCAGTTACTTCTCTCACTTACTAGCCCCTCCTACATTGTTATTTTTAACGGTAGTATTACCTCTATTAACAAATAATGTTTGAAGAATCATAAATGTATTACCAACTACCCAATATAAGGCTAAAGCAGATGGAAGTCTAACAGCAAATATTAAAATCATGATTGGCATAACATAAAGCATGATTTTCATTTGTTGAGCAGCAGGTCCTGTCATTGAACCAGTACTCATTGATACCTTTTGTTGTATGAAAGTTGTAATACCAGCGATGATTGGTAAAGCATAAATTGGATCCGGATGCCCTAATTGGAACCATAAGAAATCATGTGCTTTAATTTCCATTGTTCTCATAATTGCATGATAGAAAGCAATTAAGATTGGCATTTGAATAAAAATTGGTAAACAACCAGATAATGGGTTTACACCATGTTGTTGGTACAACTTCATTGTTTCTTCATTTAATTTTTGGACAGTTTTTTGATCCTTAGAAGAATATTTTTCTTTAAGTTTGGCCATTTCAGGCTGGATCGACTGCATCGCTTTCGTACTTTTAATTTGTTTAATCATTAATGGTAGCAATGCTAAACGGATTAAAAGTGTTACGACGATAATCGACATTCCATAACTTCCACCAAAAATTTTAGATACAGCTGTGATTAACCATGATAGTGGATAAACGAAATACTCATTCCAAATCCCCGTACTTTCAGATGTAATCGGTTGGTTTGTTTGCGAACATCCAGCTAACACGACTACTAATAAAAGAACTGTAACTAGCAATTGGTACTTCTTAGTCTTCAAACTAGTTCCTCCTTTAAGAAGTTACATTTAAATATGTAATTACTTAATTTGATTTTTATCTAATTTATGTTTTGAATCACGTATTTTAAGCGCTTCCGCCCTTTTCAACACATGAATTAAACTTTTTTTAAATTCATTAAAAGGTAGCTCAGTACAGGGCTTTCTTGCGATTACGACATAATCCATATTCACACGAAGATCATCACTTAATTCAGTAAGAGCTTGTCTTATATACCGCTTTATATGATTTCTCTCGACAGCATTACCTAACTTCTTACTAACAGATAATCCTATACGAAATTGCTTTTGATCTTCCTTTTTTAATGTATAGATTACAAATTGTCGATTTGCAGTTGACGATCCCTCTTGAAAAACGCGACTAAAATCTGCATTCTTTTTTATTCTGTTTTTCTTGTTCATGTTCCACTGACACCTCAAATGATTCCTTCAATTATCATAACAATTTTTTTATAAAAAATGAGGCCTTTTTTACTTACAAATTGTGACATAAAAGCAAAAAAGGCCTTCTTATTAGTGAAAAAGACCACTGTTGACAGTGGCCTACGCAGATAATACTTTTCTTCCTTTACGACGACGAGCAGCTAGAACTTTACGTCCATTTGCAGTGCTCATACGGCTACGGAAACCATGTACTTTGCTGCGTTTACGTTTGTTTGGTTGAAATGTTCTTTTCATTATATGACACCTCCCTGAGGAATTACTGTAATAGACAGTCCTATAAATTATAAAGAATAACTACTATTAATGTCAATGTAAGATGTTAAATCATAATGAATAATTATTTCCAATTTATGAAGAATGGTTGATCCAGTAAGTTCTAATAAGAAAAAAATAAAATAGAAGTCACTTAATTTAATAAAAAAAAAATGCGATTTATTCCTATGATTTCCTTCCAATAAATTTATAAACAATTAAACAGAGTAAAAATATGGTGTCGAAAGATTTTTTTTAACGCACTTTTAAGTGAATAAAAAATTCTACAAAAAACTACTACTTCCCCTTTTTTTAAAATTGTTAAGCGGTCTGTGGATAATATTTTTCCGCACAATTTTTACCCACAACAGTTACTGACAACTTTTACACAAGTTCTTTTTCTGTGGACAATTTTTTTAAACAAGTGGATTAGCATGTGGATAACATTAACTACTCATTGAAATAGCTAAAGATTTTTGATATTATTAATTTGTTTTCCACTTTGGACAAGTTGTTTATTATTTTTATTTGTCCACAGATGTTAATAACTTGTGGACAGGTTTTACACTTGTACCATTTTAAAGTTATCCACATGGGTGAATACTGTCAAATAAAGTGGATTTTTGCAGTTTTATAAAATAACGCATATTCAAAGACATGAATAAAAATAAATACTTAATTTAATTGCTTGTACAAAAGTTGAACAAGCTTTGTAAGGAGGGATTATTGTTTGGAGAATATAGGGGATCTGTGGTCCAGGGTTCTAGCAGAAATAGAAAAAAAAATAAGTAAACCAAGCTTTGAAACATGGCTAAAATCAACAAAGGCATTTTCTTTAAAGAATGATACTTTAACAATAATTGCCCCAAATGAGTTCGCCCGTGATTGGCTTGAGTCAAAGTATTCATCCTTGATAATGGATACAGTATTAGAAATAACTGGAGCGGAATTAGAGATCAAATTTATCCTTCCTCAAAACCATGTAGAAGAAATAGAGATGAATATACCGGCAGTTAAGGCAAAAGTTAAATTCGAAGAACCAGTAGAGTTCGGACAAAGT